>CAJXLH010000001.1 GCA_913055925.1 uncultured Maritalea sp.
GAGTTTCCTGTGCAGTTTGATGGGCAGCTCGCCATGCTCGTTGAAGACCAAGACGAAGTGCGCAACGTGTTGCGCCGCGAGCTTGTTGATCTGGGGTTTTCCGTTATCGAAGCGGAGAATGCGGACGAAGCAAAATCCTTGTTTGAGAGCGTTGAAGGCATTGATTTGTTGCTCACCGATATATCCATGCCCGGCAGCTTAAACGGCATTGAGTTGGCCGATTGGGCTACCGAACTGCACCCAGCGACCAGCGCCATATTGATGACAGGGCAAGCTAAAATAGATCACGACAAAAGCATTAGACATCCATTGTTGCGCAAACCTTTTGAGACCAATAGGCTCGTGGACGCTATTCAACATGCTGGATATGTGCGCCACAAGTTGGGCCATGCGGAGGGGGCAGCATCCAATGAGCACTAAGGTCATCTACATCTTAGAAGACGACGCGGATGTGCGCGCATTGTTTGCGCGCGAACTCAAATCTCATGGATTTGCCGTAGAGGGTTTTGGCACCATCGCCTCCTTCGATGATGCCCTCGCAAATAAATCACCTGACCTTTGCGTTATCGATCTGTCATTGCCGGATGGTGATGCGCTGACGTTGTTGCGCGATACGCTTGGTGAGATGGACATCCCGACCATTGTCGTGAGTGGTCGTGGCGCGCTTGGCGACAGGGTTTTGGGGTTGGATTTCGGCGCAGACGATTATCTTGTGAAACCCGTCAACACCATCGAGTTAGCAGCCCGCGCCCGCTCGCTACTAAGACGTGTCGATAAACTTGCGACTAAGCCAGCGAACGAGGCGCTTGAGCGCGTTCGATTTGCTGATTGGATTGCGGACTTTTCAACCTTGGAACTTGAGGCCCCAAACGGCGACAAAGAGCAAATGAGCGCCGCTGATGCGCGGCTTTTGAAAATCTTTGTTGGCTCACCGGGCAAAGTGCTGTCGCGCGACCGATTGATGGATTTGTACGCCGAAGACAATGAAGCATTTGACCGCTCCATTGACGCGCAAGTATCGCGTCTGCGCAAAAAACTGCAAGACACAGCCAAAAACCCAAAGCTTATTCGCACCGTTTATGGCGCGGGTTATGTGTTCACCCCACAAGTGGAACAAGCGGTTTAGTCACTAAATCGGCAAGCGGTTTCGCTTCACAAGTCGCCGTAACGCAAAACGCGACCGGATCATGCGAATGCCTGGAATGCGCGTAAGTTTTTCTTGCAGAAACAGCTCATAGGACGCCAAATCTGCAGCCACAACGCGCATCAAAAAGTCTTGGCTTCCTGTCATGATGAAGCACTCCATCACCTCTTCAAAGCCAACCACTTCGCGTTCAAATCGTTCTAGCGCTTCGGCACCCTGATTTTCCAATTCGACGGACACGAAAATTGAAATTGGCAGACCGAGTTTGTCTTGGTTCACGGTGGCTGTGTAACCGGTGATCACGCCTTCTTCTTCCAGCCGCACGATACGCCGCGCGCATGGGGTCGGCGACAAACCAATCTGCTCCGCCAAATCAATGGTTCTGATCCGCCCCTCCTTTTGCAGAATGGAGATAATCTTCTTATCTACTGCGTCAATCTTCACTTTTTCTCCAAGAATTGCTATGTTTTTGGCGATAATAACTACAAATTGTACTTTCAAAGTCAATCTTTGGTGAAAAAACGCGTCTGCCCTATGGACAATAGTGATTATCGCTCAGGGGGGGCTAGGGTTTAAATATTAGGTCAGAATAACTGACATTTCTCTCCGAGCATTTTGTTTCAGGCGTTTGATCGATCACGCCGACGGAGGAGTTATGGCGGAAATTTCTGGCGGTGGGCACAAAGGCCCGCTTTCTATTCACATTCCGGAACCACCAGGTCGCCCTGGGGATAGTCCGGATTTTTCTCACATCAAAATTCCAAAGGCTGGCGAAACGCGCTGCCCTGACCTTGATACCAAGGCAGAAGACATGCGCGACATGGCATATTCAATCGTTCGCGTATTGGATCGTAACGGCAACGCGGTTGGTCCATGGGCTGACTTTTTGGGCGATGATCAAAACGACGAAGTTTTGTTGCGTGGCCTTAAAGACATGATGGTGACGCGCGCCTTTGACCAACGAATGCAGACCGCGCAGCGTCAGGGCAAAACGTCATTTTATGTGCAGTGCACCGGAGAAGAGGCCATCGCCACGGGGTTCCAGCGCATGATGCGCGACGGGGATATGAACTTCCCCACCTACCGTCAGCAAGGTCTGCTGATCGCGGCGGAATGCCCGCTCATCGATATGATGAACCAGATTTATTCGAACGAGAAGGATCCGTTGGCAGGTCACCAATTGCCAGCGCTTTACTCGTTTAAAGAGCACGGCTTTTTCACGATCTCTGGCAACCTGGGCACCCAATATGTGCAGGCGGTTGGCTGGGCTATGGCGTCCGCTATTTCAGGTGATGACAAAATTGCATCTGCTTGGATTGGCGACGGTTCCACCGCAGAAACCGACTTCCACTCCGGCATGTTGTTTGCCTCGGTTTACAAACCGCCGGTGGTTTTGAACATCGTCAACAACCAATGGGCCATCTCCTCCTCCAACGCGATTGCGGGTAGTCAAAACACCACATTCGCAGCCCGAGCCCTTGGTTATGGGTTCCCATCGATTCGCGTCGATGGGAACGACTATTTGGCCGTTTTGGCCGCATCAAAATGGGCAACTGAACGTGCCCGTCGCAATTTGGGCCCGACCCTGATTGAATGGGTGACCTACCGCGTTGCCGCACACTCAACCTCAGACGACCCAAGCGCCTATCGCCCGCAAACCGAAAGTGATGCGTGGCCACTCGGCGATCCGATTGAGCGGCTCAAAAACCACCTCATTGCTGAAGGTTACTGGTCCGAAGAGCGTCACGTACAGGCGCAGGCTGAAATTGAAAGCGAGATCATTGCCATTCAAAAGCAAGCCGAAAGCCATGGCACCCTTGTGAAGGGCGATGGACCGGACGCGGAGCTGATGTTTGATGGTGTTTACAAAGAAATGCCCGAACATTTGGTGCGCCAACGCATCGAGTTCGAAAAAGAAAATGTGGAGGGCTAATTCATGGCACGCATGACAATGATTGAAGCCATCCGCGATGCGATGGACGTCAAAATGGGCCAAGACCAAGACGTGGTGGTTTTTGGCGAAGATGTTGGTTACTTCGGCGGTGTTTTCCGCTGCACGCAGGGCCTACAAGAAAAGTACGGCAAGGAGCGCTGCTTTGACGCGCCCATCAATGAAAGCGCCATCGTTGGTGCAGGCATTGGCATGGCGACCTATGGCAAACGCCCATGTATAGAAATCCAGTTTGCCGACTATGTGCTGCCCGCATACGACCAGATCGTTTCGGAAGCCGCGCGTATGCGCCACCGGTCCAATGGCGAGTTTACCTGCCCGATGGTTATCCGCATGCCGACAGGCGGTGGCATTTTTGGCGGGCAAACCCACTCGCAAAGCCCTGAGGCGATTTTCACCCATGTCAGCGGTTTGAAAACGCTAATTCCGTCAAACCCATATGATGCCAAGGGCATGTTGATCGCAGCGATCGAAGATGATGACCCTGTGATCTTTTTGGAGCCCAAGCGGCTCTATAATGGACCATTTGATGGACACCATGAACTTGCCGTGACCCCGTGGTCTAAGCACGATATGGGCGAAGTGCCAGAAGGCCACTACACCATCCCAATTGGCAAAGCCAATGTGGTTCGCGAGGGGACTGATGTCACCATTCTCGCCTATGGCACAATGGTTTATGTAGCTGAAGCAGCAGCGCGTGAGCAAGGCATCGACGCCGAAATCATTGACCTGCGTTCGCTTCTACCGCTCGATCTTGAAACCATTGAAGCCTCCGTCAACAAAACGGGTCGTTGTGTGATCGTTCATGAAGCAACGCTCACTTCAGGCTTTGGCGCAGAATTGGCAGCGCTTGTGCAGCAACATTGTTTTTATGCGCTTGAGGCGCCAGTGAAGCGGGTTGCGGGTTGGGATACGCCATATCCGCACGCACAAGAATGGGATTATTTCCCCGGCCCCAAACGCCTTGGCTCTGCCCTTAAAACCACATTGGAGACAAAATAATGGGTACTTACGTCATTAAACTGCCCGATGTGGGCGAAGGTGTTGCTGAAGCAGAACTGGTGGAATGGAGCGTTGAAGTTGGTGAGATGGTTGCCGAAGACGATGTCATCGGCGCGGTGATGACCGACAAGGCAACGGTCGAAATCCCTTCCCCCGTGCAAGGCAAAATCTCGTGGCTTGGTGCGGAAATTGGTGACACGGTGATCGTCGGTGCTGATCTCATTAAGCTTGAAGTTGCAGGCGAAGGCAATGAAGCTGAAAGTGACGACGAGGCGGACGCTGAGCCAGAAGAAGCGCCGGTTGAAACGCCAGTCCCTGTTGCTGTGGCCGCGGCACCTGCGACAGCGCCATCTGCTCCGCCACAAGGTGAAGCCTTAAAGCCAAACACAACTGGCAAAGTGCTCGCGGCACCAGCCGTACGCAAACGGGCAAGTTTTCTCAATCTGGACCTGTCGCAATTTTCTGGGTCAGGGCCGGATGGCATCATTACGCATGAGGATTTGGACCGGCATCTTTTGAGCCTTAAATCCTCCGGTGGTGTTGATCTTACCCCTTACGAAAAACCGCAAGGGGCTGAGACCACAGAAGTAAAGGTGATCGGCCTACGTCGGAAAATCGCGGAGCAAATGAGCCGCGCGAAATCACGCATTCCACATATTACCTATGTGGAAGAAATTGATGTGACTGAGCTTGAACAGTTGCGTCAAAACCTCAACGCGTCGCGTGAAGAAGGCCACCCAAAACTTTCTTTGTTGCCATTTCTCATGCGCTCCATGGTGATGGCAATTGAAGATCAGCCCGGCATCAACGCCCACTATGATGATGAAAACGGCATCGTCCATCAGCATAAGGGCGTGCATATTGGCATCGCTGCGCAAACCGATAATGGCTTGATGGTACCTGTGGTGCGTGATGTGCAAAATCTTGGGCTTTGGAAAAGCGCATCAGAAGTGGCGCGCTTGGCAGAAGCAGCGCGTGACAATACAGCAACACGCGAAGAGCTTTCTGGCTCAACCATCACCATTACCTCGCTTGGCAAAATGGGCGGCGTTGTCACGACCCCTGTGATCAATCATCCAGAAGTGGCGATTGTTGGCGTCAACAAGATCGAAACCAAACCAAAATGGGATGGCGAAAAGTTCGTGCCGCGCCAAACGATGAACCTCAGCTCAAGCTTTGATCATCGGGTTGTAGATGGCTGGGACGCGGCTGTTTTCATCCAGCGCATCAAGTCGCTTTTGGAAAAGCCTTTGCTGATTTTTTCATAACGAGAAAGCAACGCGTTAATATCCAAACAACAAAAAGAGGCCAATTGGTCTCTTTTTGGTTTATCGTAAACACTTTATTACCATTCTTTGGGGCACTCTTCTTCGCGGTGGAGAGTGCAATATGAATTTTTCTAATGCGGCCATGCGTGCCGAAGTTGATCACGTCAACATCAATTTGAGCGACCTTGGCAACCGCGCGTCTAAGCTTGGCGTGGAAATCGCCGACATTCACGGCATTGTTGGTGATCTTACAGCAATCGGCAAAGCGCAAGACCAACATGTTCGCGCTTCGGTTCAGGCGTCGCGCCAAATGGACAGCGCCAACAATAAGCTTTCTTCGACAATGGAAGAAGTTAAGCGTTCGGCCGACAATGCGCGAAACATACTAAGTTACAGCGCCGAGAAAATTGCGGCCACCGTTGAAGGCTCCGCCAGCAAGATGAAAACGCTTTCTGAGAACGCAATTGCGTTTAAAGAATCGTTGAGCTCTGTGGATGAAACGGCGAAAAAAGTTCAATCAGCCTCAGCTTCCATCTCCCAAATTGCGCGCGAAACACAACTGCTCTCGCTCAACGCCAGTGTTGAAGCGGCGCGGGCTGGCGAAAGCGGCAAGGGTTTTGCCATCATCGCCACTGCGGTGAAAACACTTGCTGACGAAATTCAAGGTTTCGCCAATCAAAACGCGGAAAACCTCGAAAAACTGATGGAAATCTTGCATGATTTGCAAGCCAGCAGCGCAGGCAGCGTTGACTTAGCAACCGAAGCGATTGCCGAAGCATCCGAGGCAGCCCGTACAGGCGAGCAACTGAATGAATTGGTGCACTCCGTGGGCCAATTGGTCAACGATATTGGCGCGATGACCCAGCCGGTTGAAGACAATGTGAGTGCTGCAAACTCCATCAGCGAAGAACTTAAAGAGTTGAACGCGACCCTACGCGCATCCAACGGCAAACTGGGCACCGCGAATGACCGGACTGAGAATATTCTCAACATCTCAGAAGAGTTGATGCTGTTCATCGCTGATAGCGGCGCGGAAACAGTGGACTCTTTGTTTATCGACAGCGCCAAAAACTTGGCCGACCAAGCAGCTTCTGTTTTCGAGCAAGCCATCGCGGCGGGCGAAATCACAGAAGCCGATTTGTTCGACAAGAATTATCAACCCGTGCAAGGCACCGATCCACAACAACTCACCACCCGATATTTGTGGCTCACCGACCAACGCCTCACCCCAATCCAAGAGGCCGCCTTGAAAATTGATCCACGGGTTGCCTTCTGCGCTGCTGTGGACACCAACGGCTATTTGCCGACCCACAATGTGGTATATTCCAAAGCGCCGAGCAATGACCCGGTTTGGAACGCAGCGAACTGCCGAAACCGCCGTATCTTTGATGATCGCACTGGTTTGAGCGCCGGCAAAAACACCAAGCCGTTCTTGCTGCAAACCTACCGCCGCGACATGGGCGGCGGCAATTTTGCGCTAATGAAAGACGTTTCCGCGCCGATCGTTGTTAATGGTCGTCATTGGGGCGGTATGCGCTTGGGCTACAAGGTTTAATACCAATCAGGTCGATATTTTTGACTTTTTGGTAAAATATTTCAAAAAACCGGGTAAAGCTCGCTTGCCACTTTAAATTATTGCCGACATACTTTACCCCAATATTCAGTTGAATATGCGGGGTAAGGCTTTGGCTAAGGGGGAGGCCCTTCTAAAACTAGAAGGCATTTCAAAATATTACGGCTCGTTCAAAGCGAACGACCAAATTTCACTTGAAATCCAACCGGGTGAAATTCACGCGCTATTGGGGGAAAATGGCGCGGGCAAATCAACGCTAGTAAAAATGCTTTACGGCAGCCTTCAACCAGATGAGGGCGAGATTTTCTGGCAGGGCCAACACGTTCACATCGGCAATCCAGCCGCCGCGCGCGAATTGGGCGTGGGCATGGTTTTCCTACATTTCTCGCTGTTCGACGCACTTACTGTCGCGGAAAATGTGGCGCTTGCCATGCCGCCAGGCAAATCTGTTGGTCAAGTTGGTCGCGAGCTTAAAGAAATTTCCGCATCTTACGGGTTGCCGCTTGATCCAAATGCGCGCATTCACGACCTTTCTGTCGGTGAGCGCCAGCGCGTCGAGATTGTGCGTTGTTTGTTGCAGCACCCAAAGCTGATCATCATGGACGAGCCAACCTCCGTTCTTACGCCGCAAGAAGCGGAAGATTTGTTCGTCGTCTTGCGTCGTCTTTCCGCAGAGGGCAAGGCGATCCTTTATATCTCGCACAAACTCGCTGAAGTGCAGGCGCTCTGCCAAGAGGCGACGATTTTGCGTCACGGCAAAGTGGTTGGCGAATGTGTGCCTGCAGACGAGACACCTATTTCACTTGCGAAAATGATGGTGGGTGCAGACATTCACGAGGTGTCCTCACGCGAATTGCAGGTAGCAACCGGCGAGGTGCTGATGCAAATCCGCGACTTGAACCTGAAAGGTGATGGCGGGTTTGATACGGATTTGCACAATGTCAGCTTCTTGCTGCACAAGGGCGAGATTTCCGGCATAGCGGGTATTGCGGGCAACGGCCAAAGTGAATTGTTTGACGCGCTTTCTGGCGAACGTACAACAGACAAAGAATCTATCGTCATCAAAGGCGAAAATGTTGGTCATTTGGGCATCCAAAAGCGCCGCAAGATGGGCGCCATGTTCATCTCAGAAGAACGTTTGGGCCATGCGGCGGTGCCAGAGTTTTCACTGAGCGAAAACGTTATTCTCACGCGTCATGGCCTTGAAGATAAGCTCAATAATGGTCCGTTTTTATCACGCGGCACAGCACGCAAAGTGAAGGACGCCATTGTGCATATGTTCGATGTGCGCAAGGGCAGCGACGATCCAACGGCGCAATCTCTGTCCGGCGGCAATTTGCAGAAATTTGTGCTCGGTCGAGAAGTGATGGCGGATGCTGAAATCATCATCGTCAATCAGCCCACTTGGGGCGTTGATGCGGGGTCCGCAGCTAATATTCGCCAAACGCTTGTCGATCTGGCGGAAAAGGGCGCAGCGGTATTGGTGGTTTCGCAAGATTTGGACGAGCTTTTTGAAATTGCCGACAGCATCGCCACACTCAATGAGGGTTCGCTTTCAGCGTTTGTGCCGACAAAATCAACCGACCGGCAAAAGGTCGGGCTGCAGATGACACACGATGTTGCGGGCACAACATCGCATCAAACAGCGCACTAGGTTCGGTAGAGGGGGAGAATTTGAGGTTAGTTCTAGTAAAACGCAGTAGCCCATCGAAAGTGATGACCTATTTGTCACCACTTATCGGCCTTGGGCTTGCGGTGATCGCTGGGTCGATCATGTTTACATTTTTGGGCAAACCGCCCTTAGCCGCGCTTTATGCCTATTTCATTGAACCTATTAGCGAACTTTGGAGTGTGCATGAACTATTGATCAAGGCTGCGCCATTGATCCTTATGGGCGCTGGGCTTTGTGTTTGCTACCTCTCAAACAATTGGAACATTGGCGCGGAAGGCCAAATGGTCATTGGCGGTATGGCAGGCTCCATTTTGCCGGTCATGTTCCCAGAAGTGGTGGGCCCATTCCTATTGCCCGCAATGATTATTATGGGAACCCTCGGCGGCATGGCCTATGCCGCTATCCCTGCGCTTTTGAAAACCAAGTTTAAGACCAATGAAATTCTGACAAGCTTGATGCTTGTTTATATTGCGCAGCTTTTCTTGGATTGGACCATTCGGGGCCCTTGGCGGAACCCAGAAGGCTTGAACTTCCCTGAAACCCGACGTTTTGATGCTGCTGCCCGTATTCCTGAAATGATGCCCATGGATGGCCGCGCCAACTGGGGATTTGTGATCGCCATTGTTGTGGCGATTGCCATTTGGGTCTTGATGTCACGCACCATGAAGGGCTTTCAGGTCAAAGTTATTGGTGCCAGCCCGCGTGCTGCGCGATTTGCTGGTTTTGACGACAAGAAGATGGTGTTTTTTGCCTTCCTGATCGCGGGCGCGACCGCGGGTCTTGCTGGGATCATTGAAGTTTCTGGTGCGACGGGTCAAATGCTCCCAACCATCTCTCCTGGCTATGGATTTACGGCCATCATTGTTGCTTTCCTTGGTCGCCTTAACCCGATCGGCGCGATTGTTGCCGGCCTTGTTTTGGCGCTCACCTTTTTGGGTGGTGAAAACGCGCAAGTGGTGTTGGGCGTCCCAGACAAAGCGGCGCGCGTTTTCCAAGGCCTCATCCTATTCTTTGTTTTGGCTTGCGACACATTGATCCTTTATAAAGTTCGACTGGCCTTCGGGGCCGCAGCACCTGCCAAGGGAGGTGCATAATGGGTATCACCGAAGCAATTTTGTTGACCATCGCAACTGCCGCAACACCGCTGCTTATCGCAGCCATTGGCGAATTAGTCGTTGAACGTTCTGGCGTTCTTAACCTTGGTGTTGAAGGCATGATGGTCTTGGGCGCGGTTGGTGGTTTTGCCGCCATGAGCCTAACGGGCAATCCATGGATTGGCGTTGTCGCCGCTATTGCAATGGGTGCGCTTGCGGCTCTTGCGTTCGGCTTTCTCACCCTTTCACTCGCGGCTAACCAGGTGGCGACCGGGCTTTCCTTGACTATTCTGGGTTTAGGCCTGTCGGGGTTGTTGGGCGTTGAATTTGTGGGTAAGGCAGGCACAAAGCTTGAGAATATTTCTATTCCCGTTTTGAGCGACATTCCGCTGGTTGGGCCTTTGTTGTTTGGACAGGACCCTATTTTTTACATGTCGATTGCTTTGGTGATTGGCGTGAGCTGGTTTTTGTTCCGCACGCGCCCGGGGCTCACGCTCCGCTCAATTGGTGACAACCATGTCTCAGCCCACGCCTTGGGCATTCCGGTTCTACGCTATCGCTATTTGGCCGTGATGTTTGGCGGCGCTTGTGCGGGACTGGCCGGTGGTCATTTGTCGCTTGTCTACACGCCAGTGTGGATTGAAAATATGAGCGCGGGCCGGGGCTGGATTGCTTTGGCGCTGGTGGTTTTTGCCTCATGGAGACCAGCGCGCGTTTTGGCAGGCGCCTATTTGTTTGGTGCTGTTTCAATCGGCCAATTGCACGCACAGGCACTTGGCATTGCCATACCTTCGCAGTTCCTCACCGCTTTGCCATATGTGGCGACGATTGTGGTTTTGGTGCTGATTTCACAAAATGTGCGGGCAACGCTGATCAATACGCCAGCCATGTTGGGTCGCGCATTTGTGCCAGACAGGTAGAATCAATTATTTGAATAGATAAGAAAGTCTAACAGGAGAGAAGTCATGAAAAAACTCGTTATGGGTCTTGCCGGCGCCGCGACACTCGCGCTCGCTATGGCAGGCTCGGCGCAAGCCGCAGATAAAACCAAAGTGTGCTTTATGCATGTTGGCCCGATCACCGATGGTGGCTGGACACAAGCGCACCACCAAGGCATGGAAGAAATGGCCGCGCACTTTGGTGACAAGGTTGAAACTGCTTATGTTGAAAACGTGCCGGAAGGCCCACAAGCTACAGCTGTGATTGAGCGTTTGGCGCGTCAGAAATGTGCGCTTATCTTCACTACTAGCTTTGGCTTTATGGACCCAACTTTGGAAGTTGCAGCCAAGTTCCCAGACGTGAAGTTTGAGCACGCAACTGGTTATAAAACGGCTGCCAACGTGACGAGCTACAACTCGCGTTTCTACGAAGGTCGTTACATTCTTGGTCAAATCGCGGCGAAAGTTTCTAAAACTGGCGTGGCGGGCTACATCGCGTCATTCCCAATTCCTGAAGTTGTGCAAGGCATCAACTCATTCGTATTGGGCGCCCAAACTGTAAACCCAGATTTCAAACTGAAAGTTGTTTGGGTAAACACATGGCACGATGCGGGTAAAGAAGCAGATGCTGCTAAAGTGTTGATCGACCAAGGCGTTGATATTCTGACACAACATACTGACTCAACAGCGCCAATTCAGGTTGCTTCTGAGCGCGGTGTTTATGCATTTGGTCAAGCGCTCGATATGATCGAAGCTGGTCCAGAAACACAACTTACAGCGATCATTGATAGCTGGGGCGCATACTACACAAAACGTGTTCAAGCTGTAATGGACGGCACATGGGAATCTCAATCAACTTGGGACGGTTTGGTTGACGGCATTTTGACAATGGCGCCATACACAAACATGCCTGATGATGTGAAGGCTATGGCTGAAGCAACAGAAGCGGCAATCATTGCTGGCGAATTGCACCCGTTCACTGGCCCGATTAACAAGCAAGACGGCACACCTTGGTTGGCTGACGGCGAAGTGGCTGAAGATGGCCCATTGCTTGGCATGAACTTCTACGTTGAAGGCGTGGACGATCAATTGCCACAATAAGGCAAACACCATCTCAAGAATTAAAGGGCGGCCTGCGGGTCGCCCTTTTTTGTCGATTTCATTGACACTATTTTTGATCATTTGGTAAAAAGCTGGAACGAATTTTCTTTTCCGATTAGACTTCGCAAATGACGAATATTGATAAAGCCACACTGGTCCGCATGATTAAGGCGGGTGCCAATAAAGAACCCGCAGACATTGCTGTGAAAAACGTCCAACTTCTGGATGTGATGACCGGTGAAATCGCCACATCGGATGTTGCGATTGTGGCAGATCGTATTGTGGGCACGCACTCTAGCTATGAAGGCAAAACCGAGATTGACGGTGCCGGGCGTTTTTGCGTACCGGGTTTTATCGATACCCATTTGCACATTGAAAGTTCACTGGTCACCCCGCTTGAGTTTGATCGTTGCGTTTTACCTTATGGCGTCACCACCGCGATTTGCGATCCGCACGAAATCGCTAACGTGCTGGGCACCAAAGGCATCGAATATTTTCTCGCCTCGTCCGAACGCGCGGTGATGGACATCAAGATCAATCTCTCTTCTTGCGTACCGGCAACCGAGTTTGAAACTGCTGGCGCGAAGCTTTTGATCGAGGACCTACTCCCTTATCGCGACCATCCAGGCGTTATAGGCCTTGCCGAGTTCATGAATTTCCCAGGCGTATTAGCAACCTTGCCTGAGGTGATGGATAAACTTCACGCCTTCCAAGATGGTCATATTGACGGCCACGCACCGCTTCTGTCCGGCGATGACCTAAACGGCTATCTCGCCGCTTCCATTCGCACAGATCATGAGGCGACAAGCGCAGCAGAAGCCCGCGAGAAGCTCAAAAAGGGCATGGCAATTTTGATCCGCGAAGGTTCGGTTTCAAAAGACCTGAACGCACTTGCGGAGGTGCTGGATGAAAACACCTCCAGTTTCATGGCGCTTTGCACCGACGACCGCAATCCGCTTGATATCAACGAAGAGGGGCACCTCGACAGTCTCATTCGTCGTTTGATCGCAAAGGGCTGCCCGACCCACCACGTCTACCGCGCGGCGAGCACGTCCGCGGCTCGGATATTTGGTTTAAAAGATCGCGGCATGGTCGCCCCTGGGTGGAAGGCAGACTTTGCGCTGCTCGACAGTCTTGAGGAATGTCGCGTTTCTGACGTAGTTATGTCCGGACAATTGGTCACGGACGGGCTGTTTGAGAAACGTGAAAGCGTTGCGCCGGTTGGTCTAACTTCGGTGAAGGCAAAGCCGCAAACACAAGAGAGCTTCAAAGTCCCAGTGAAACCGGGCCGCAACCTCACCCCAATGATGGGGGTGAAACCGGGGCTCATTCTCACCTTCCGCGAAGAAGGCACATTGCCCGTCGAAAATGGCTTTTTGCAACCTGATATCGCGCAGGACGCCGTCCAGGTATCCGTCGTCGAACGCCACGGCATCAACGGCAATATTGGGCATGGTTTTGTGAAAGGCTTTGGCCTTCAACGCGGCGCGATTGGTTCCTCAGTTGGGCATGACAGTCACAACATCACCGTAATTGGTGCCTCCCACGAAGACATGGCCGTCGCCACCAACCGCATCATCGAGATGCAAGGCGGGTTTGTCGTCGCCGACCAAGGTAAAGTCATCGCCGAGTTGGCGCTGCCAATCGCTGGACTAATGAGCGAGTTACCGTTCGAAGAGGTGGCAACAAAACTTGAAGTCCTTCGCGACGCCGCACACGAACTTGGCTGCGTCTTGCCCGAACCATTCTTGCAAGTCGCGTTCCTTGCTCTCCCCGTCATCCCGCATTTGAAAATGACAGACCGTGGGCTGTTCGATGTAGATGTGTTTGATTTTGTGGATTAGGCTTCTTTGCGCCGGCATTTTACGTTTCGGCCGTCATTCGCTTCGCTCATTACCCCCGAACCCCCGCCAATTGTGACCAGACGCTAGCTCATTGGCGGGTAAAACGGCAAAGGGGAACAAGAAATTCAAATGCCTCGTGGAACATAGGATGCCACTCTTGGTCCGGCGCGCGATCAATCGGATGCCAAAAGAATGAAAATTCATGACCGAAATCGTCTTCGGTTTTATGCGTCCATTGTTCTGGCAAACCTGCTGTTTCACAGATGAAGAACATCCAGCGGTCGCCGGTTACTGTTGAAATATGTTCGCCAATCAACCGAGGCGGATCACGAACGATGATGCCGCTTTCCTCGCGCAGTTCGCGGGCGGCTGCAGCAACTGGATCTTCATCAAGTTCAATTGTGCCTTTGACAAACTGCTTGCCCGCTTGCGGATGCTGAAAAGCCAACACTTCAATTGCGCCGTCTTTTTCGCGCAAAACGATTGGCCAGGCCTTTTCCATTATAGCGCCGCTTTCAGCGCCTCGCCCGCCACATAGGTCTCGACAATCGCGCGATCATCGCCTGCTGTTTGTAGCAAAAACAGTTCTTCTTCAAGCGTGGTGACGGTTTCCATGCGCACCTGCATTGCCTTGGTGGCGTTTGCGTTGAGCACCACCACATCCGCGTCGGTGCCGACATCCAGCGTGCCGATTTTTGCCTCTAGCGACAGCGCTCGGGCATTGCCGAGAGTTATTTGATAAAAACTTGTAAGCGGGTTCATGCGCTGCCCTTGCAGATTGAGGATTTTATACCCCTCATCAAGCGTTCTGAGCATTGAATAGTTGGTGCCGCCGCCCACATCTGTTGCGATGGCGATCCGACCCTTGCCATCTGGCCCCGCGACCCGCGCCCGATCGAAAAGCCCCGAACCGATAAAGAGGTTAGATGTGGGGCAAAACACAGCCACTGACCCCGTTTCGATCATCGCGTCCCGCTCGCGATCTTCAAGGTGAATGCAGTGCCCAAAGAGTGACTTCTCGCCGGTCAAACCATAATGCTGATAAATATCGAAATAGTCTTTCCGCTCGGGATAAAGCGACTTTGTAAATTCGATTTCCGCGTGGTTTTCGCTCAAATGGGTTTGCACATGCAGATGAGAGAACTCGCGCGCTAAGGCGCCAGCCATTTCCAATTGCTCGGGTGTCGAGGTGATCGCAAAGCGCGGGGTGATCGCATAGTGGTTGCGTCCTTTTCCGTGCCATTTTTCGATAAGTGCTTTGCTGTCATCATAGCTTGATTGCGGCGTGTCGGTGAGTGCTTGTGGCGCTTCGCGATCCATCATCACCTTGCCGCCCAACATCAGCATGTTGCGCTTCAAGGCTTCCTCAAAATAGGCATCAACCGATTGCGGATGCACAGAGCAATAAGCAACCGCCGTTGTTGTGCCGTGGCGCAACATTTCATCGTAGAAATAGCCCGCAATTTTTTGCGCGTGCGCCGCGTCGCCAAATCGCTGTTCTTCGATAAATGTGTAGGTGTTCAACCACTCCAATAACGACCCTGCATAGGAGCCTAGCACCTGCATTTGCGGGAAGTGGATATGCATATCGATAAAGCCCGCCATAATGATATGCGGGCGATGGTCGATCACCTCCACATCGTCATAGGCTTTGGCCTTTATCTCATCAAAAACACCACGCGCGATAATTTTGCCGCCTTCGACAAGCAGCGCACCATCTTCGATAAAACTATAGCATTGATGGTCATCGCGCGCCTTTGGCGCATCGTTGAAACTCAAGATGCGGCCACGCAAAATCTTCGCTGACATGACGCTTACCCCTTTGTGGCGTCGTGGTACCAGTTAACCAACAACTGACGCTCTTCAGGCGTCATGAAGGTCACATTGCCCGGTGGCATAGCGTGGCTGCGCCCCGCTTGCAAATAGATCTCTCGCGCATAGCTGGCGATGGCCACGTCATTGTCGAGTATGACGTCTTTGGGCGCTTGGTACAGTCCCTCATAAACTGGTTCTTCAGTATGACACATGGAACATCGCCCCAATATCGTGTTACGCGCCTCTTCAAAATGCGAGGAGGCAATCATCATCTGCGCTTTATTAGCGGCAACGCTGTCCTCGGCAATGCCAGCAATCTTTGGATTGGTTGAAATCCACATGATGAGGATAAACAACACCGCAGATAGGAACCACGGCCAAAGCAGCTCTTCGCCTTTCAGATTCTTGGTGTTGAAATAATGACGAATGAGCACACCGATCAAAAACACCATCGACGCAATCACCCAGTTGTACTCCGTGGCGAATGCCAACGGGTAGTGGTTTGATAGCATCAAAAAGAGTACCGGAAGGGTGAGATAGTTGTTGTGCACCGAACGTTGCTTGGACTGTTTGCCAAGCGCTGGGTCCGGCGATTTTCCAGCCTTTAGGTCAGCAACAATAATCTTTTGGTTCGGGATAATGATGAAAAACACATTGGCCGACATGATCGTCGCGGTGAACGCGCCCAAATGCAACAGTGCCGCACGGCCTGTGAAGATTTGCGTGTAACCCCATGACATAGCCACCAAGACGACAAATAGAATGATCATCAACCCGGTGTCGGACTTCCCAAGCGGCGACTTGCAAAGTTGGTCATAGACGATCCAGCCAAGTACCAATGAGGCAACTGAAAGGAGAATCGCTACAGGCTGGGATACGTCCAAAACGTTCCGATCGATCAGATACAGGTCCGCACCCACATAATAAACAATCGCCAGCATCGCAAAGCCGGTGAGCCAAGTGGAATAGGCTTCCCATTTGAACCAAATGAGATGTTCCGGCATATGGTTCGGCGCGACCATATATTTTTGGATGTGGTAGAAACCACCGCCATGCACCTGCCACTCTTCGCCTTGAACGCCTTTTGGCAGCTTATCGTTTTTGCGCAAACCAAGATCGAGCGCGATGAAATAAAAGCTCGAACCGATCCAGGCGATGCCTGCCACAACGTGCAGCCACCGCACGCCAAAACTCAGCCATTCGAACATAATTGCATGATCAGGCATGTGCTTCCCCCCACACTTCCTTTTTGTCGTTTTGTCGCGCATCCAAAGCCCAGATGATTTCGGCTGCAACCAGCGCCGCGATCACTTCAGGGCGTTTGTCTTTCACTTGCGCTCCGCCAATTGGGCAGATCAGATTATCGATAGAAGTTTCGACAGGTTCGTTCTCACGCAACCAGTTTTTGAAAACGGCGCGTTTGGTTTTTGAACCAATCATGCCGACATAGGCCAAGTCGTTGCGCTGCAATGCTTCGCCCGCGATCAGAAAATCAAGCGCATGGTCGTGGGTTAGGATCACAACCGCGCTGCCGGGCTTTGCGGTACGCACATCACGTTCTGGCAAAATAGAGTGCCGCGTATGTACGCCTTCCAAATGAGGCAATTCGTTCGCGCGTTGATCAATCAAAATCGGGTCGACTGGGAGCAGGGACAGTGCATTTGCCAAGGCCTTACCCACATGGCCCGCGCCAAAAATCAACACATCAGGCTGCACAGCGAGTTCATTTTGAAGACGGTGGAATATGGGTTCCGTTTTTCTGATGGCATTTAGTTTAATCTTCACGTGCCCGCCGCAGCACTGGCCGATTTCGGGTCCCAACGGCACATCATGCTCAAGCTGATCCACGCCATTGCGCAGCATCCGCCGCGCTTCATCAATCATCAGATATTCGAGCTGGCCGCCACCAATTGTGCCGAGCATCGCGTTTTCACTCACCAACATCCAAGCGCCCACGTCGCGCGGGGACGAACCTTGAACCGTGACAATGCGCACCTCGATGGCGCGTTCCTTCGACAAGAATTTTTCGAGCTGGTCAAGCGAAACGGGCATGGCTATGCCCCTTTGAGCCGCTTGATGGCCATCAGCACACATTCTGGTGTCGCGGGCGCATCTAGGCGCGGGCAGATTTTGTAATCCGCAACAGAAGCCACCGCCATCGACAGCGCTTCGAGCACCGAAATCGCCAACATAAATGGCGGCTCGCCAACCGCTTTTGAGCGGTGGATAGTCCGAGCTTTGTTTTCCGACCAGTTCACCAAACTGACGTTGAATTGGCGCGGGCGGTCTGACGCAACTGGAATTTTATAAGTGGATGGGGCGTGAGTTTTCAGCTGCCCGTCTTTTGACCACCAAAGCTCTTCGGTTGTCAGCCAGCCCATGCCTTGTACAAATGCGCCTTCAACCTGTCCCTTGTCGATCGCTTCATTGATCGAGCGTCCTACATCGTGGAGCACGTCCACGCGGTCAACGAAATATTCGCCAGTAAGCGTATCGATCACCACTTCCGACACCGCGGCGCCATAGGCGAAATAGTAGAACGGCTTGCCCTTGCCTTGGTCACGATCCCAGTGAATTTCAGGCGTTTTATAAAAACCTGTGGCCGACAGCTGAACCCGGTTCATATAGGCTTCAGCCACCACATCACGGAACGCAAAGGCTTCAGACCCGACAAGGATTTGATTGTTTTCAAATGCAATTTCGCTTGGATCAACATCATGCTTTTCAGCCAAGAACGCAACCAAACGTGCCTTGATCTTTTGAGCGGCATTGGCCGCTGCCATACCGTTCAAATCCGTCCCGGATGATGCGGCCGTCGCGGAAGTGTTCGGCACTTTGTCGGTGCGCGTTGCTGTGACTTTGACCTGGTCAATATCGACCTGGAACTCTTCGGCAACGACTTGCGCAACCTTGGTGTAAAGCCCCTGCCCCATCTCAGTGCCGCCGTGATTGAGCTGGATCGATCCATCATTATAGACATGGATCAATGCTCCCGCTTGATTATACCAAGTGGCCGTGAAAGAGATGCCAAATTTTACCGGCGTCAGCGCAATGCCGCGTTTTAAGATCCGGTTGGATTTATTGAACTCGAGAACCGCCTCGCGTCGCTCTTGATAGTCGGCAGTCTCTTCAAGCTCTTCGATGATTTTCTCGATGATGCAATCATCAACTTCTTGGTGGTATGGCGTCAGGTTCTCGCCCTTACCGCCATAAAAGTTGGCTTTGCGCACCTCAAGCGGATCCTTGCCAAGCGCATAGGCGATTTCCTCGATCACGCGCTCTCCACCCAACATGCCTTGCGGGCCACCAAAGCCGCGAAATGCGGTGTTGGACACCGTATTTGTTTTCAGCGGTTTTGACCGCAATTCAACGTCGGGGATGAAGTAGCAGTTATCCGCGTGGAAAAGCGCGCGGTCGGTCACAGGGCCGGAAAGATCAGCAGAAAAGCCGCACCGCGCGGCAAAATCAGCATCGAGCGCCAAGAGCTTGCCGGTTTCATCAAACCCGACATCGTAGTTCACAAGGAAATCATGGCGCTTTCCCGTTGCCACCATATCGTCGTCACGATCTGGTCGGATCTTCACAGCGCGATTGTGCTTTTTCGCGGCTAACGCCGCCACGGCTGCAAAAAGGCTGCCTTGGGTTTCTTTGCCGCCAAACCCGCCGCCCATTCGCCGAACATTGACGGTGACAGCGTGCGCGGCAACACCCAAAACATGGGCGACCATATGTTGAATTTCAGTGGGGTGTTGCGTTGATGAAAATACGGTGACTTCGTCATCTTCACCGGGGATCGCCATGGCGATATGCCCTTCAAGATAGAAGTGGTCTTGTCCGCCAATACTCATCTCGCCCTGAAGGCGCATCGGCGCTTGGTCGAGCGCCGGTTTTGGGTCACCGCGTTTTAACCGCAAGGGCTTGGTCACCAATTCAGCGTCGCCATCAAGGGCCGCCGCCGCGTCTAAAATGGGCGTTTCTTCGGCATAAGTCACCTTAGCCAGATGCGCAGCGCGGCGAGCTTTTTCTCTTGTTTCAGCAACAACAGCGAAAAGTGGCTGCCCCCAAAATTCAACACGATCGGTGGCAAATATGGGATCATCATGAAGCCCTGTTGGGCTCACATCATTTTCGCCCGGAATACCCTTGGCGGTGAGCACATCGACAACACCGTCAGCGGTGCGGACCGCATCCAGGTCGATGCTTTTTATTACACCGCTGGCGCAGTTTGAAAGGCCAAGATAGGCGTGCAGGGTGCCGGAAGGTTCTGCCATATCATCAAGATAGGTCGCTTCGCCTGCCACATGTTTTGCAGCTGATTCATGAATAATCGACTGATGCGCGCCGCCTTTGATTTGTTCGCTCATGCCAACACCTCCAAGGTGCCCGCTTGGTGCAATTCATCTAAGCTCACGGCATTTTCGTCAGCATGTTCAAAATAGAACCGTTCAAGCAAGTTTTGCGCGACCTCTAATCGATAAGGCGCTGAGGCGCGCCAGTCTGTCAGGGGCGTGTAATCTTTTTCAAAGAAGGCTTTTGCGTCGACAATGGTGCGCTCTGACCACGGGGCTCCCACAAGCACTTTTTCAACTTCGGTGGCCCGTTTTGGCGTCCCCGCCATGCCGCCGAACGCAATCACGGCGTTTGATATGCGGCCATCATCAACTTGAATGTTAAACGCGGCGCAAACAGCGGAAATGTCTTCATCGCGACGTTTTGAGATTTTATACGCAGCGAACAGATCGGCCTCTTTAGGCAACGGCACGATGATTTCTTCGACCAGTTCGCCCGGTGCACGATCTTGTTTGCCATATTCGATGAAGAATTTTTCCAGTGATAGTTCGCGACGCTCATCACCTTTTCGCAAGACAATTTTTGCCCCCAAAGCGATGAGCGGCGGCGGCGTATCGCCAATTGGTGAGCCATTGGCAATATTGCCGCCAATTGTGCCCATATTGCGCACTTGTTCGCCACCAATACGGCGCCAGAACCGCGAAAGCTGTGGCACATGTTCGTCAATGACGGGCAGCAGTTCGGTGTAGCTTGCACCACCTTTTATGCGCAAATTATCACCGTCGATTTCAACTGCACGGAAATCATTGAGACGGTTGGTGAAGATCGCCGGTGAAATCTCTCGCATGAATTTTGTGACCCACAATCCAACGTCCGTAGAGCCTGCCACAATGGTCGCATCTGGATGCGGCGCATAAATCTCAGCAAACTGGTCAGTGTTGGCGGGCGCAAAAATGTCATCGCCTAGTTTCACCAGCGCATCGTCAGCAATTGCCTCGAGTTTTTCAATAATGCTGGCGCGTTCTGCCACTAAAAAATCATCCTCAAGCTTGCCATGTTCGGAGACTGAAAGCGCGGCTTTGATGATCGGCTGATAGCCGGTGCAACGACAGAGATTGCCTTGAAGATTTTGCTCAATCGTTGCGACATCTGGCTCTGGTTCGGCCATCCACATGGCATAAAGCGACATCACAAACCCAGGCGTACAGAATCCGCATTGTGAGCCGTGATGCTCAACCATGGCCTGCTGCACAGGGTGCAGTTCGCCGACTTTGCCTTTCAAATGCTCAATGGTGACCACATGGGTGCCATCCAGCGAGCCGACGAAACGAATACAAGAGTTGACGCTTTCATAGATGAGGCCGTCGCCACCCAAGCGCCCAACCAGAACAGTACACGCGCCGCAATCGCCCTCTGCGCAACCTTCTTTGGTCCCACGAAGAGTGCGCGCAAGGCGCAAATAATCAAGCAATGTGAGGTCTGCCTTTACGTCGCCAAGCTCGATCAATTCATCATTGAGCCAAAAGCGGATGCAATCACGCGTTTTCAAATCTAGCTCCCGCGATAGGTTGAGTAGCCGTAAGGCGAAACCAACAATGGCACGTGATAGTGGGCGCTATCATCGGCGACGACAAATTGTATGGGGATCACATCAAGAAACTGGCCATTTTCGAGCGAAACATTTTGGGTTTCAAAATAGTCGGCAACAAAGAACCGCAATTCATATCGACCAATGTTTAGCCTTCCATCTGAAAGAAGCGGGGCATCACAGCGTCCATCTGAGTTGGTCACAACGGTGGCCAATGGCGTTTGCGCATCGCTTTCCAAATCATAAAGCTCGATTACCATGCCCGAAGCCGGACAGCCTCGCGCTTGGTCCAAGACGTGCGTTGTTAATTTTCCGCTGGCCATTTTCTCGGTCACCCTCCCCCAAATTCTTTTCTTTGTCCTTCAAATTACAGGCAAAAGTCAAGATTTTTTAACAAATGGTCAAAAATTTACTTTTGATATAAGCTGCCTAAAATTGGATGTGCATGATTGACCAAATCGAGCACCCGCATCATCTTAAATAAGGATAAGTGATTTGGCGATTTTGCGCCAATCCGAACGATAACGGGCAGCAACGTGACAAAATCTGAACGCTATGACAGGGACTTAATTGGCTACGGCCCAAAGCCGCCGAAAGCCAATTGGCCGAATAATGCCAAGATCGCTGTGCAATTTGTGTTGAATTATGAAGAAGGCGGCGAGAATTGTCTGCTTCATGGCGATCAAGCTTCCGAGGCCTTTCTGTCTGAAATTGTGGGCGCGCAACAATGGCCGGGTCAGCGCCATTGGAACATGGAATCGATTTACGAATATGGTGCCCGTTCTGGGTTTTGGCGTTTGCACAAGCTGTTCACCAATAGCGATGTCCCTCTCACCGTTTATGGCGTCGCCACCGCGTTGGCGCGTTCCCCCGAACAGGTCGCTGCCATGAAGGACGCTAACTGGGAAATCGCGTCACATGGCTTGAAGTGGATTGAGTATAAAGACTTCACTTGGGCCGACGAAGAAGCCCATATGCGCGAAGCAATTCAGCTTCATTACGAGGTGACAGGCGACTATCCAAAAGGCTGGTACACAGGCCGTTGTTCGAGCAACACTGTCGAGATGGCCACCCAGATCGGCGACTTCGCCTATGTCTCTGATAGCTATGCCGATGATCTGCCCTATTGGTATGATGCAGGGGATAAGCAGCAGCTGATCATCCCATACACGCTTGATACCAACGATATGCGCTTTGCTGCTTTCCAAGGGTTCAATTCGGGCGACCAATTCTTTTGCTATCTCAAAGACGCGTTCGACAGCCTTTACGCTGAGGGCGCAGCAGGTGAACCGAAGATGCTCAATATCGGTTTGCACTGCCGACTTGTAGGACGACCCGGGCGCATTGCTTCGCTTAAACGCTTTATTGATTACGTCAAAAGCCACGATGATGTGTGGATCGCCAAGCGTATCGAAATCGCGGAACATTGGACGAAGGAACATCCGTTTGAACGTATGACAGATCGCCCGTCAACGCTTACCAAGCCGCAATTTGTCGAAATATTTGGCGGTATCTTTGAGCACTCTCCGTGGATTGCCGAACGCGCCTATGAACGCGAGATGGGCCCCGCGCATGATAGTGCCATTGGCGTACATTCTTTATTGGCGGCGGAGTTCCGCAAAGCCAGCGACGAGGAACGCTTAGGGGTCTTGCGCGCACACCCTGACCTCGCGGGCAAACTGGCGGCTGCAAAGCGCCTCACCGCAGAGTCAACTGAAGAGCAAGCGTCGGCGGGCCTTGACGCGCTGACTGATGACGAACGCGAAAAATTCGCTTCGCTTAATGAGGCCTACACCCAAAAGCACGGTTTTCCCTTCATTATTGCAGTGAAGGACCACACCAAGACGCAAATCATTGCCCAATTTGAAACGCGCATTCACAATGATAGTGCCACCGAGATGGCGACAGCCTGCAAGCAGGTGGAGCGGATTGCGGAACTTCGGCTAAAGGACATGTTTAAATGACCGATCAGACTTATTTCTCGCCGAAAGGTGGCTTGCCGCCACAAAGCCAGCTGATGACCGGCCGCGCCATTTTTACTGACGCCTATGCCGTGATCCCCAAAGGTGTGATGAGTGATATCGTCACCTCATATTTGCCGCATTGGAACAATACACGCGCTTGGATTATTGCGCGGCCCTTATCCGGTTTTGCCGAGACATTTTCGCAATATATTGTCGAGATTGCACCAGAAGGTGGTTCAGATCGCCCCGAGCCGGACGCAGGTGCCCAAGCGGTTTTGTTTGTGGTCAGCGGTGAAATCAGCGTGACCATTGATGGTACAGCCCACAATATGGGTGTAGGTGGCTACGCCTATATTCCACCCGGTGTTGCATGGACTGTTCACAACAATGGCGGCACGCCAGCGACATTCCATTGGATTAGAAAGCGCTACGAAGCGGTTGACGGGATTGAGATACCAAACGCCTTTGTCACCAACGAACGCGACATCGCTCCAATACCAATGCCGGACACAAATGAGGCTTGGGCCACAACACGTTTTGTTGCGCCAGATGACATGCGCCACGACATGCATGTGAACATTGTCACCTTTGAGCCAGGCGGCGTGATTCCTTTTGAAGAGACCCATGTGATGGAACATGGCCTTTATGTGCTGGAAGGTAAGGCGGTCTACAAACTCAATTCTGATTGGGTGGAAGTTGAAGCAGGCGACTTTATGTGGTTGCGTGCCTTCTGCCCGCAGGCTTGTTATGCAGGCGGACCGGGCAAGTTCCGTTACCTTTTATATAAAGACGTCAATCGCCACCCTTCGCTTTCGGTCAAAGGCTAGAGCGATGGAACAGATCAACATTCAGCCGCTGACCGAAGAAGCGTTCGCGCCTTTTGGCGAAGTTATTGATCTCAACAAGGCGGAGAACTTTCCGATCAATAATGGCATGTGCACACGCTTTAACGATCTTGCGACCGTGGAACTTGGCGGCGAAAAGCCCAGACCGCTCGTCAATGTGTTTCGCGGTAAGCCTTATGATTTGCCACTTCATCTGAAAATGGTGGAGCGGCACCCGCTTGGGTCACAAGCTTTCATCCCGATGAACAAGCGCCCGTTTTTGGTGATCGTATCTGAGGACCGGGACAACATCCCGCAAACGCCAGTGGCATTTCTCACCAAGCCGGGACAAGGCATCAATATTGGTCAGAACATCTGGCACGGCGTGCTCACAACACTTGGCGAAGTAAGCGATTTTGTGGTGGTCGACCGTGGCGGGCCGGGCAACAATCTGGAAGAGTTCTTTTTTGACGAAGGTTTTGTCGTCAATTTTGCGGATTAGCGCCGGTCCAACTTGCGGCCAAGCACCAATGAGCTTTGGGTGCGCCGCACCCCTGGGATCAATGCGATTTCGTCGATGATTTCATCGATGTCTTCAAGCTGCGGCGCTTCTACTGCAACAAGCAGGTCAAATTCGCCGCTGATGGCGAGAGCTTGTTTTACTTCCGGGAAACTCGCCAGCTTGTCATTTATCTGGCGATTTTGTTGCTGCAGCACTTCAATCAGCACATAGGCTTCCACCATTTGCTGTCCCGGCTCTTCTGCCAGCTTCACGGTATAGCCGGTGATATAGCCGATTTTTTCGAGCCGCTGTATGCGCTCGTGAACCGTGGTGCGCGCTATACCGAGCTTTTTTGCGATATCGCTCGTCTTGGCGCGGGCGTTCGACTTGAGGATCGCCACCAGCTCCCGGTCAAAATCATCACGCAATGGTTTTTGTGCCACATTCGCCTCCCCGCGAAAACGACTATTATCCGTCATTTTGTCGCCACCAACCTTTCCATGTTTCACTGATTTATCAATCATTTTCTTTTCGAGTTTCGTCATTTTGTCGGGATATCTGACCATGGGCCGACACTATCACGGAAAACCGACAGTTCACTCCCTATGTTCTGACATGTCCGTCAGGCACAATTTTGTTCAATGACCAAATTCAACATGAGGGACGATATGAATTGGGATGTTTTGATTGTAGGTGCGGGCAAAATTGGTCGCATGGTTGGCGTAATTTTGAGCGAAGCGGCAGAATTTGATGTCACGATTGCGGATGCCAACCAAAATATGCTCGACCAAGTTTCAGCGCTTGGCTTGAAGACCATCAAAGTTGATGTGTCCAACGAAACCGAACTGTTTGCCGCCCTTGATGGCAAGAACGCTGTTTTGAGCGCCGCGCCATATTTCCTAACACCTGCCATCGCATCGGCTGCAAAGAAGGCCGGCACGCACTATTTCGACCTCACTGAAGATGTAAAATCGACAAAATTCGTGATGGATCTGGCCAAAGACGCCGACAGCGCGTTCATGCCACAATGCGGACTTGCCCCCGGTTTCGTCGGTATTGCGGGTTATCATTTGGCCAAGCAATTTGACAGTATTGAAGACCTTTCGATGCGCGTTGGCGCCCTGCCGCGCTACCCAACAAACGCGCTGAAATACAACCTCACTTGGTCAACTGAAGGCTTGGTCAATGAGTATTGTAACCCTTGTGAAGCCTTGGTGGATGGCGAGTTGAAGGAAGTCGCGCCGCTAGAGAACCTTGAGAATTTCACCCTAGACGGTGTTGATCTTGAAGCCTTCAACACATCGGGCGGCTTAGGCACGCTTTGCGACACGCTCGCAGGTCGCGCGCAAAATGTTTCGTACCGTTCTATCCGCTATCCGGGCCACCGTGATATATTGAATATCTTGCTCAACGATTTGAAGCTGAATAAGCGCCAAGATTTGATGTGCGAGATTTTTGAAAATGGCCTACCTCGCACGCGCCAAGACCAAGTGACCGTCTTCTGCACAGCGACCGGCATGATTGATGGACAGTTTGAAGAGCGTTCATTTGTGAATGTTTCTCACGCGATGGAAGTTGCGGGTCGTGATTGGAGTGCGATCCAAATCACAACTGCGGCGGGCGTAACTGCAGCGATGGACTTGATGCGCCAAGGCAAACTGCCGCAAAGCGGCTTTGTACGTCAGGAACAAATCAATCTCGATGAGTTTTTGGACAATCGGTTTGGTGCGCTTTATTTGGGCACACCGCTCGATACCAGCAAGAAGCCAGCAATCGCGGCGTAACTTTTCATTTCGCGCAATCGATATATACAGATTGCGCATTGAATGGTGAATTTTGATCACTTTTATGAGTTTTCTTTCAATTCACCTTTCGACATAATCACATTCTTCGATGTCAGCCACGGCTGGCATCGGTGGCGACAAGCCAAAATGTCCGTTGAGGAGCGGGCGCACTCGATTGAAGTGCAAATGGAGGAGATAAGCAGACCCAAACAATTGTTGCACGATGGCGAACATATTCGTTTGCTTGCGCTTCGATGGGTTCTGTGTCAAATCCTTCGCGAAAAATGTTGGGGGAGGCCGCACAATTGGGCCAACCAATGATGCAAATGGATTGCATCGGGTTTGGAATTGTGCCTACTCTTTTGACCGAAGAGTAAAGAAAGTAAATATGTCGGACACAACCGCACCGGTCATCGAGATTCGCAACCTTCATAAAAGCTATGGCGCACTTGAGGTTCTCAAGGGCGTTGATCTTGTTGCCAACAAGGGTGACGTGGTGAGCCTAATCGGGTCATCTGGTTCGGGCAAATCAACCCTTTTGCGATGCGCGAACCTTTTGGAAGACAGCCAAGAAGGTGAGATTTTGTTTGATGGCGCGCCAGTGAAATGGCGCGGTGCAGGCCTTGATCGCCACCCCGCCGACAAAGACCAAATCATCGCTATTCGCACCAATCTTTCCATGGTGTTCCAGCAGTTCAACCTTTGGGCGCACATGACGATTTTGCAAAATGTCATGGAAGCGCCGGTGACAGTGCTTAAGCAAGACCCTGAAGAGGTCGAGGAACGCGCGCGAATGCTTTTGGACAAGGTCGGCATTGGTGATAAATGCGACGTATATCCCGCGCAACTTTCGGGTGGGCAGCAACAGCGTGCCGCCATTGCGCGCGCGCTGGCCATGGAACCGCAAGCGTTGCTTTTTGACGAGCCGACATCTGCGCTCGATCCAGAACTTGAACAAGAAGTGGTGAAGGTCATCAAGGACCTCGCCAAAGAGGGACGCACCATGCTTTTGGTGACCCACGACATGAAATTGGCAGCCGATGTTTCTGATTTGGTGGTGTTCTTGCACCAGGGTAAATTAGAGGAACAAGGTCCGCCGAAAGAGCTGTTTGGCAATCCTAAATCTGAGCGGCTCAAGCAATTCCTAAGCGCTGGCTCTGGCGAGTAAAATCGGCAGAGGGCTTGGGCAAATAAAACTGAAAATCTTTCAAGGGAGACTACAATGAAAAAATTGATGCTTTCAGTCGCTGCGTTGGCGATGAGCACAACATTCGCGATGTCAGCAGACGTCGTGCGTATGGGTACAGAGGGCGCATACCCTCCATATAACTTCGTAAACGACGCTGGTGAAGTTGACGGTTTTGAGCGTGAGCTTGGTGACGAGCTTTGTAAACGCGCGAACCTGACTTGTGAGTGGGTTGTAAACGACTGGGATTCAATCATTCCAAACCTCGTTTCTGGCAACTACGACACAATTATCGCGGGCATGTCTATTACTGACGAGCGCGACGAAGTGATTGACTTCACACAAAACTACACACCTCCATCACCTTCGATTTACGTTGCTGCTTCTGCAGACGTTGATGTGACTTCAGGTGTAATTGCTGCGCAAACATCAACAATTCAATCAGGCTACGTTGCCAACTCAGGCGCGACATTGGTTGAATTTGCAACTCCAGACGAAACTTTGGCTGCTGTGAAAAATGGCGAAGCTGATGCGGTTTTGGCTGACGTTGATTTCTTGCGTCCTGTAGCTGATGAGTCAAACGGCGAACTTGTTGTTGTTGGCGAGCCAGTATTCTTGGGCGGTGGCGTAGGCATGGGCGTTCGTGAGAGCGACGGCGAGCTACGCGAAAAGTTTGATGCAGCGATCCAGTCTATGAAAGACGATGGCACATTGAACACAATGATCACTAAGTGGTTCGGTGAAGACGCTTACACATTCTAAGCGATTGAACTGATTATGGATTGGGGCGCACAAAGTTGCGCCCCGATTTTTTAAATAAAGCGAATTTGCATGTTTTCCTACTGCGCAGAACCCAAAACGCTTGAAGGTATTCAATGGCTGACTTGCTATTTGACTACTGGAAAGCATATGGCTTTTTATTCGTCCTTCGGCACCGTGATGCTGTTGCTGGCGATTACCGCGCCCGTTGCCCTTTTGTTTGGCTTCGGCGGCGCTACTGCAGCACGTTCGACCGTTGCGCCTTTGCGCTGGTTTGGTAAGGGCTATACCGCGATTGTGCGCGGCATTCCTGACATTGCATTTTTCCTTTTCTTTGTTATCGCCTTAGATCAGGCATTTGAGTATTTGCGCCACAAGGTGCTTTGCCCGGATTGGACGGAACCTGTCCGCCAAGGCAATGACTTTGTCGTGTGTGCTGCGGCGAAATTGCCGCTTTCCTCGTCCCCACAATGGGTGCACGAAACCTATGGTTTTTCGATCGCTGTTCTTACCTTCGCGATTGTTTTTGGCGCTTTTGCAGCCAACGTTTTGTATGGCGGCATGCGCGCGGTTCCGCGCGGCCAGTTAGAAACAGCTGAAGCCTATGGCATGTCCCGACGCCAAACATTTTGGCGCATTCTTGTCCCGCAAATGTGGGTCTACGCTCTACCCGGTCTCTCGAACCTTTGGATGATTTTGATTAAAGCGACGCCGCTTTTATTCCTTCTGGGGGTTGAAGACATCGTTTATTGGGCGCGCGAGTTGGGCGGGTCTAAAACCCAAGTTTTCTCCTATCCGCACCCGGATTGGCGGCTTTACTATTTCCTTGGGCTCCTTGTGTTTTATCTCGCTTTGAC
Source organism: uncultured Maritalea sp. (assembly GCA_913055925.1). Lineage (GTDB taxonomy): Bacteria > Pseudomonadota > Alphaproteobacteria > Rhizobiales > Devosiaceae > Maritalea. The sequence goes on from CAJXLH010000001.1 coordinate 29,157, forward strand.
GAAGGTCAGCGAAATTGTGCTCGAAAAGCTCATGGCACGTCTCAACAAGGGCCAAGCCACGATTGGTGGTGAAAAACAAAGAAAGGCAGCAGCATGAGTTCTTGCCTTCAAACCATCACCGATTACGGCCTTCGTTCCATCGGCATCGGCAAACGGCTTTTGCCGAAGACCGACTTCACCTTGTGCGAGCATTTCACGCTGATCGGCTCGGGCATGTTGTGGAACATCTATTTCGGCATCATTGCTTTGGCGACGGGTTTTTTCCTCGCCACCGCGATTGCCGTAGCGAAGAACTCGAGCAACCCTTGGGCGCGCAAACCTGCTGAGTGGTTTGTTTTTGTGTTCCGCGGGTCGCCGCTTTTCATTCAGTTTTTCCTTGCTTACGAGTTGTTTGTGCAACTGCCAAAGCTGGGTGTTGATATCAATCTTGGCTTCGTTGAAATCACCGCCGAAACGCGCTGGTTGACCAAAGCGTGGTTGGGCGCAACGATTGTTTTGTTCCTCAACACAGCTGCCTATGCGGGCGAGATTTTTTATGGCGCTTTGCGCTCTGTACCTAAGGGCGATGTGGAAGCGGCTGACGCCTATGGACTGAGCGGCTGGCCGCGTTTTCGGCGGATCATTTGGCCGACCATGTTGCGCTTGGCCTGGCCCGCTTACACCAATGAAGCGATCTTTCTGTTCCATGCCACCACCTTGGTATTTTTCTCCGGCTTCCCCGCATGGCAACAACGCGGCGACGCGCTTTATTACGCAAACTATTTTGCTGACAAAACGTTCAACCCATTCATTCCATATCCAATTTTGGGCTTCTATTTCATCCTCCTCACCTTGGCGGTGATTGGGCTTTATGGATTGATCAATAAGCGATTGAACCGCCATCTGCCGGAAAACCAAAAGCAACGCATTAAGGTTCGCCCACAGATTATTCGGTAGCTTTTTCAACTGCCGTTGAGTGTAACAGCGCACCGGCGGCCGTGGATAAGTTTTTGCACTTAGACTTGTAGCTTCATTTTTCCTCCCCATATCCGTCCTCACCATTTTGAAGGGCGGACAAGATCATGAAACGCGAATTTGGAATAGTTGAAATCAGCAAATTCTTTTTGCTCGCGGTAGTGCTGTCGGCCGGGCCGATTGCATTGGTCGGTGCAGGATATCTGCCCGAATGGTCTATCCAACTTGGGGCGCTTGGACCATCAGTCGCAGCGTTTGTCGTTGTGTTTTCGCAAGGTGGGTTCACCAACTTTAAGGCGCTAGGCAAAGACCTGTTCAAGTGGCGAGCCCCTATCCATGTTTGGCTTTTTGCCTTGTTCGTTCTTGCGGTTCCATCGCTGATCTCGGTCTATCTGACAGGCTTCATCACCGGTAACGCGTTCGCCTTTGACACATTGCCGCCGCTTACGGCGCTGATCCCTATGTTTGTCATACTGACGATATTTGCGGGGTTCGGTGAGGAATTTGGTTGGCGCGGTTATTTGCTCCCCAATCTGCTGAAACGTCAAAATGCGATTGTTGCCAGCTTGATCGTCGGATTGGCTTGGGGCCTTTGGCATATCCCACTTTTCTTCACGCCTGGTGCGGTGCAAGGTGAATGGGCGCAACAAGCGGGTTTGTTCAGCGCCATCGCAGGCTACACGATTTTCTGCATTGCATGGTCAGTTCAGTACACGTGGATCCATCTGCGTTCGAACGGTAGCGTTTTGCTCGCCGCCGTTTATCACGGTACGGGCAACGCGTGGATTGGCGGGTATATCGATGTTTATCGTGGCGATGTCACCGGCGTCTTTGTGTTCACAGGCGTGATGATTGTCTTCTCGTTTCTGCTTTATATTGCGTTTGGCAAGGAGCTCCGACCCGTCGGACAACCAGCGCCAATCGCTCCACCCCACCCTTAATCCCTCCCCATCAAGGGGAGGGACATTGCGGTGCGCAGCATCGAATTACTCCTTTGCACTCCACGTCATAATCACCCCTTAACGTCATCCCTGCGCAGGCAGGGATCCAGACCGGAGTGTCATCAGGCACTATCTGCTGCGGCTTGTAGACATTCACGCCTGGATCCCGGACTAAATCCGGGATGACGGTTGTGCGGTATGGATAGGTGGCGCGGTTCATTGAGCGCTCCGACCACCAAAACCCCCGCCATGGCAATCCATGCGGAGTTCGTGAATTTGCGGTAGCGCGAGACAATGAACGTCTCAAAAGTTGCGCAAAAAGAGGTAGAGACAAACCAATGTCTCGCGCTGAGCCAAAAGCTGCTTGACCAACAGATCGCCCCGGGGTGCTCACCCTTTTATCCCCTTCCACGCGTGCAACCGAAACTGTTTGGTCCTTTGACCTTCGGTTGGTCCCAACTATGGAACCGATGAGAAAACAGTGCTCACCACACGGCTTACAAGTGTCCTCGGCGTCGGACTGGACGATTTATAACCGAAGCGAAACACAGCGACCCATGTTTCAATTGACCCGGCTTTCTTTGTGTTTGGTCTTTTTATGCCGCCGTCGGTCCTTCGGACCTACCCCGGCACCCCCGGCTTCTTTTTGATGCCGCCGTCGGTCCTTTGGACCTACCCCGGCACCCCCGCCAATTGGTGCCCAACACCTGCGCAGCGCAAGCGAGAGCCACGTCACAGTGAGGCAACAAAACCACTTCACGACCCCAACAACGCGTCCATTGTCCGCGAGGTCTTCAAGAAAGCTACGGGTAGTTTACGGCACTGCTGGAGAGCGGGGATAAGTTTGCGAAGATTGACCCACTCTCTTTGGTCATGTTCGGGCTCGACCCGAGCATCCATGTTGCCGTTCGGGTTGATGCTATCGCTTGAAGCTATTGAACTTTTGCAAATTTGCCATCTTATCATGTGCCCTCGGATCAAGTCCGAGGGTGACGTGGGGGATTGGGATGCGTCCGCGGATAAATCGGTGTCTAAATAATCTCATCTTCATCAAACATCGGGTCATCGCCCAATTGATGTTCGAGATCTTCCACAGCGCCTTCGGCTTCCACCATCGATTTCACGCGCCCGATGTGAAAAAGGGCGTCACCTTCATTGACGATGGGCATAACAGCGCGACCCACAATGATGCCGGAAAATGGTGCAAGCACTTCCATTTCTTGTTCGCCGAATGGATCGGAGACTGCGGCGAGAAGATCGCCTTTTCTGACAAAACTGCCATCCGATTTATAGACCCGTAACAGGCCTCCCATCGGAGCCCGGACCCACTTGCTCGAGGCGCAAAACTGGGGGGCGCCTTTTGGTTTGGCAACACCGCGTTTGGAGATCATGCCTTTGTGGTTCATCACCCGCAAAACACCCGCGACGCCAGCGCGAATGGCAAATTCGTCAAAGCGCAGGCCCTCACCGCCTTCAAACAACAAAACAGGTTTCCCCAATCGATATGCCGCTTGGCGCAAAGACCCCTCGCGCAAATCCGATTTCATGATGACAGGTGCGCCGAAAATTTCTGCGAGGTGGAGCATTTCATCGTCACCCGGCGAAATCCGCACTTGCGGATAGTTGGTGCGATGTATGGCGGCGGAGTGCAAATCGATGCCGAAATCGGCCCGCGCCACCACGTCTGACAAAAATCGGTTGGCCAATCGACCCGCTAGTGATCCAGAATCGCTACCTGGAAAGCAACGGTTGAGATCACGCCGGTCGGGCAGATAGCGGGAATGGTTGATAAGGCCAAAAGCATTGACAATCGGTACCGCCAACAATGTGCCTTTGAGGCTGCGAAGCGAAGGGGATGCGAGAACACGGCGGATGATTTCAACGCCGATTACTTCATCACCATGAATGCCACCACTGACGAACATAGCGGGGCCAGGTGTTTTGCCATTGACCACATGCACCGACATGGAAATCGGTGTGTGATCGGACAACACGCTTACCGGAATATCAACGGTTTTTCTGGTGCCTGGCGCAATGGTTTGGCCGCCAATTTCAAAGCTTTTGTTTTTTGTCATAGGGCCGGTCTGTGTGCCCCGGGAACCGCAAATTTTGCGCGCATTTATGTCTCAACAACAAATATTGTTGCTGCGTTTATGAGCTATTCAGCCCTCGGGCGCAGCAAGATCAGTGCAAGATGATCTTTTCTATTGCCGATGTAAATATCAAAAACGAAATGGCGACTTTACTCTTCGCTTCAAACCAACGCAGCGCACACCTTTTGAATGCGGGCAATGGCTTCTTCCAATTCGGATTTTGCGGCGGCATAAGAAATACGGAAGTAGGGCGAAAGGCCAAAGGCAGAACCGGGGACAATCGCCACATGGGCCGTTTCAAGAATGTAGCGGCAAAAGTCGCTATCGGTCTCAATCACTTGGCCTTGGGGCGTTGTTTTGCCGATCAATCCTTCGCATGACGAGAAGGTGTAAAATGCGCCTTCTGGCGTGCGGCAGTGTACGCCATCAATTTGATTCAAACCGGCCACGACCAAATCGCGACGCTCCTGGAAGGACGCGGCGCGTGTCGCGAGGAAGCTTTCATCGCCATCCAACGCTTCGATGGCGGCGGCTTGTGAAATCGATGATGGGCAAGATGTGGCTTGACTTTGGATGACAGCCATCGCGCGGATCAGCTCTTGTGGGCCAGCGCCAAAGCCCAAACGCCAACCTGTCATGGCGTGAGATTTGGAGACGCCATTGATGATCAAGGCGCGATCTTTGAGGCGCGGCTCGACCTGTACCGGCGTGACGAACTGAAAATCGTCATAGGTGATGTGCTCATAGATATCGTCGCTCATCAACCACACATTTGGGTGGTTGAGCAACACATCAGCAATCGCCTGCAGTTCCTTCGCATTGTATGCCGCGCCTGATGGGTTGCTTGGTGAATTGAGCAACAACCAGCGGGTTTTGTCGGTGATTGCATTTTCAAGCTGTTCAGGCTGCAATTTGAACCCGTTTTCACCTGGGCATTGCACCAGAACCGGCACGCCACCGCAAATGCGGATAATGTCGGAATAGGTCGTCCAATATGGGGTTGGGATCACCACCTCATCGCCGGGATTTAGCGTCGCCATAAAGGCGTTATACAAAACCTGCTTCGCGCCAGCAGAAACGGTGATGTTGCTCGGTTCATATTTGAGGCCATTGCCGCGTGCCAGTTTGCGACACACGGCCTTTTTCATCTCGGGCGTACCGTCGAGCGGGGTATATTTGGTCTGGCCCGCATCAATGGCTTTATGCGCCGCGTCTTTAACAAAGTCCGGCGTGTCAAAATCTGGCTCGCCAGCACCCAAAATAATGACGGGCTTGCCTTCTGCCTTTAATTCTCGTGCGCGGGTTGAAATTTTGATGATTTCAGAAACCGAAATATTTGCAATCCGGTCAGCGCGGCGGAATGTGGAAGCTGAAGAAGAAGGCGCGGTCATAAAAAGCTCGCAAAAGACTATTGGTTGGCGAAGGGAGGAAAAGGCGCGCGCATGGCGCGCCCATTCAATCAAGTTCGGATATTAGATATCGAAAGAAACGCCCTTATATATCAAAAGATACACCTTGGGCCAATGGCAATTCCGTACCATAGTTCACGGTGTTGGTGGCACGACGCATATAGGCCTTCCAAGCGTCAGAACCAGATTCGCGACCGCCGCCCGTTTCTTTTTCGCCGCCAAACGCGCCGCCAATTTCAGCGCCTGATGTGCCGATATTAACGTTGGCGATGCCGCAATCTGAGCCTGATGCAGAAAGGAATTGCTCTGCTTCGCGCACATTCAAGGTGAAGACCATTGATGATAGGCCCGCACCAACTGCATTTTGCATGTCGATGGCGTCATCAAAGTCGGTGTATTTCACCACATAAAGAATTGGCGCGAATGTTTCTTCAAACATAGGACCAGCTTGTTCCGGCATTTCGACAATGGCTGGGCGGTAGTAGTAAGCGCCTTCATTGCCTTCAACATCCACGCGCTCGCCGCCAACAATATTGCCGCCCGCGGCCTTTG
>CAJXLH010000002.1 GCA_913055925.1 uncultured Maritalea sp.
TCGGCAAGCGATCCCTGACATTCGTCAATTGGATATCGACGCCTTTATCGAGAAGTATTTCGACTAGCAGGCTGCTCAGGCAAGTTCTGTGTTCAAACCCAGATTGTGCGCAAACTCTTTTGCTGCACGTAAGGTTTGCAGTCCCGAATGGGCGAAGTGGTTCTCTTTCAATTCAATGACGATATTTGTGTCGGTCGGCACCGAAAGCTCCGCAGCGATTGCATCGAAATCTATCGCTCCAAATCCTGGTGCTGCGTGCATATCCCCTACGCCGAAAAACAGGCGCTCACCATCATTGTTCCACTTGATCGTTGCCGGGACCCCCGTCGCGTCCGAATAGTGGATATGCCGAACGTGCGGCGCAATTTCCGGCAACTGTTCAAGCAAGCTGTAGTTTTGAAGTGTCGCGCCTTGCATGGCGTGGCTAACGTCAAAACAAACCCCAAGTGCCGGATGATTGACCCTTTCGATTTGCGTCGCCAATGCTGACAAGTCGAGCGCATATGACGTTTCGGTACCGGCCACATTGTGACGGTTTGGATTGAGGTTCTCATAGGCGATTTGAACGCCAAGTTCATGTGCACGCGCTGCGAGAGTGATCAAATGTTCAACTTCTCGGTGCAGCAGTGCTTTTGAGTTATCGACCCACACGCCGGGGTGCACCCGCCCCGGGTGAAAGACCACGGTTTTTGCCTCTGTCTCTGATGCCAGCTCTAGACTCACCAAAGCGGCTTTGAGTTGCAAATCGATGTGCAATTCGTCCATTAGATTGATGGCGATTGGGGCATGCAATGAGAAAACAGTTTTGTGGCGCGCTAATGCGGACTTTAGCAAGTTCAGCCTTTCGGGCATCAGCCGGCAAGCTGCCACCACGTCAAGATTTGACGCGTTTAGCTCGCAAATGGTCGACCCCATTTCAACCAGAGATGCGATCTTACGGCTAAGAGCCTCGAGATCACCTTGTATACCAAAATGACCAACGCTAAATCCAACATGTGCGCTCATTAGTTCAACGACCTTCTAAGCTTGTCTGTCACCCACTCCATCACCAAAACAATCAAAAAGATCGCCAGCATAATGGCCGCAGCTTTTCTGTATTGAAACAAGTCGAAAGACGACTTTAGTTCCTGGCCAATACCGCCAGCACCTACCAAGCCGAGGACGACAGAAGAGCGCACCGCTTTTTCCAAGGCGAAGAGAGTTGTGTTGATGAGCGAAGGCATAGCGTCGGGGATAACTGCGCCGCAAAGGATCGAAAATTTTGAAGCGCCGATGGCCTCTAACGCTTGTTGTGAATCCTTGTCAGCGTCTTCCATGGCTTCGCCGAAGAAGCGGCCACAAAAACCAATCGTGTCGACCATAATTGTCATGGTGCCCGCGACGGCGCCAAGACCAACGGTGATCACAAAAATCAAGGCCCACACAAGGTCAGGTACGGTGCGGAAAAACGAGATCAGCGCCTTGAACAGAAACGTCGTGGGTTGGAATGGCGATATGCCGCGGGCACTTAGCCAGCCGATAGGTAGACTGAGTAAAACACCCAACGCTGTGCCAGCAATTGCGATTTGCATGGTTTCGACAAGGCGCCAGAACACACGACCCAAAAATTGCGGATCGGTTTCCGGTGGAAGCATGCGCCCCATCAGGTTGGCCAGTCGTGGCACACCATCTACGACCCGTTGCGGCGATGGGCTAACAGCATAGATTGAACTCAATATAACGGCACCAACAACGACCCAAAGCGTAAATTGTAGGGCAGACACTTTGCCCATTCTTGCAATTATGGGCAGGTTGTCGCGTCGGTTAAGCGTGTGATCAGCCATCGAAAACCGCCTTTAGGTCTGCTGGGGTCAAATCGATGCTGTTCTGATCCAGAAAAACGCTGCCTGATTTGAGCGCGATAACCCGATCGGCATATTGCAGCGCGTGTTGCATATCGTGCGAGGTAAACATCAGCGTGATATTGTTTTTCTTGGCGAGATCAACAAAGCGCTGCATCACCTCGTGACCGGACTTTGGATCAAGACTTGCCGCAGGTTCATCGGCAATAAAGAGCTTGGGTTTACGAACGAGCGCGCGGGCTATTGCAACCCGTTGCGCTTGCCCACCCGAAAGCTGATCCACTCGCTCATTTGCTTTATGAGCCAGATTGACAGAATCCAAGGCATCTAATGCCGCCTCACGCCAAGTATTTTGGGCGAGCGCGTGATGCCAACCACGCCAGCTACCCGGCCGACCAAGCAGTCCATGCACAACATTTGTCAGCGCCGTCGCGCGCGCAACCAGCGAGTGCTTTTGGAAAACAAATCCAATATCGCTTCGGATTTGTTTGGCTTGTTTGGCACTTGGCGCCTTAGAAAAGCCGCTACCGAAAATCGAAATTTCGCCGCCATTGTTTGGCAAGACGCCGATGAGGCATTTCAAAAGCGTAGATTTTCCCGCGCCGTTAGAACCGATGAGCGCGACCGTTTCCCCCTCTTTCACATCAAGGCAAATGTTGGAGAAAATCGGTTTATCGGCATTATAACTTTTACAAAGTCCATCGGCCGAAAGAAGGCTGACACGAGTTGCATGTGACGGCACTCGGGTATGCAATTTGGGAGCGATGCGCTCGCCCCCAACTGCTGGTTGTTCAACGTTTAAAATCGACATGATTTAATCCCGCCAAAGGCAGGGCTTAGTCGCCAACAAAATTTGAAAAGCCATCAACGCCGATAGTGCGGTACATTGAACGCACATAGTCATAATCAGCATCATTGACAGATTCTAGGAAGAAGCCGCCAGCATATTTGTCATTGTCTTCGCCTTGAAGAACAGCTTCCATGATCGCTGCACCATCATTTACGAACGCGTTTTTGACTTTTTCAAGCACGTCTGCAGAAACGTCAGGTGAAGCAACAAGAATATCGTTTGGAAGGTCCGGGCCGCGCGCGACAACTTTAAAGGCTACCTCAGGATACGCTTTGCGTGCTTTATTTAGGTGGCCAAAGTTCATGCCGATTGCAGCAATGTCACCGCGGATCAAAGCTTCAATCGCAACGTTGCGTTTGATGATTTGCGCATCATAGTCGACGCCATATTGAAGCCCGAGATCAGCCAAAGCCTGCGCTGGCCCAAGCTGCTGCGATGTCGAACCAACAGAGCCGAATGATACAACCTTACCCTTTAGGTCTTGCGCTGTTGCGACATCACCGGTCGCCAATACAACGATTTGGCCGAAATAATCTGGACGCTGCCATGCCACAACGATTTGCGCGTCTGTCAGCTCTTTCATCACAACATATTCTGCAGGGCCAGTGAGAACGAAATTCACCTGACCAGCATTCATTGCTTCAACAGCTGCTGTGCGTGAACTCACCGGAATAAGTTCCATGTCCAAACCTGTTGATTTTTCCAATGCAGCTTCAACAGCACCAAATTCTTGTTGTAGCTGCTCAAGACCCTCAACGTCTGTTACCGCGAATGTGATGTCAGCGGCGTGCGCCACTGTTGATGAAAGCGCGAGAACAGCGCCAGCCAAGATAGAACGAAACATTTTGCTTCCCCAATTTGATATCTATGCAACTTGGGGTAGCAGTGAATTGTCTCAGAAAATGAACAGACATATGTCATCCGAATGACAATTAATGATGCGAATAGAGCGGAGAAGCTGGTAAGTGCCCGGCGCTTTGCAGCATCTACGCACAAACTCTTCATCCGCAAACGGTAAAGAAGTTCACATGAGACCAATGATCCTGAAAAACGGCAATGTCCTTAGAAATGGGCAAATGTCAAAAGGCGATGTTTGCATAAAAGACGGGAAAATCGCCGACCAGCTAGACGACAATGTGGCCGATTGTCTGGTCATCAATGCAACTGATTTGCATGTTTTGCCAGGTATTGTTGACGTGCATGGGGATGCATTTGAACGCCAAATCATGCCTCGGTCTGGGGTGAGTTTTGATTTGCCTTTGGCTATGCAAGATACGGATATGCAGTTGGCCGCAAACGGCATCACCACAGCGTTTCATGGTCTAACGATTTCGTGGGAGCCCGGACTTCGCTCGGTTGAAAATGCCAGCCGATTTATGGACGCGATGCGACAGTTGCGCACTTCGTTTTCAGTCGATCACCGTGTTCAGCTGCGATGGGAGACCTTTGCACTCGACGCTGTCACCGACGTCGCCGAGTGGCTCTTAGAATCCCCACGGCCATCGCTTGCGTTTAACGACCACACGACCTCAACCATCAAAAGGGTGGAAGCTGGAAACCTAAAAAAGCTCGCGGGTTGGGCATCAAGATGCAATCTTACGCCAGAAGAGTATATTCAAATGGTCTACGACATGTCGGCCAGAATGGACGAGGTGCCGGAGGCAATTGAAACGCTGGCCAAGACTGCCCGCGACCACGATGTAGCGATCCTCTCACATGACGATGTGACCGCTAAAGATCGAACATTCTATCGCGCGCTTGGTGCCACGATTTCAGAATTTCCAATGACCCATGAAGCGCTAGTAGAGGCCAAAAGTGCTAGTGAACACACCGTCTTTGGTGCGCCAAACGTGGTGCGCGGCGGCAGCCACAATGGCGCGCTCTGCGCATCAGAAATGGTACAAGAAGGTCTTTGCACCATTTTGGCATCGGATTACCACTATCCCTCAATGCTGCAGGCAGCGTTCAAGTTGGTTCGCGACAGTGACATTTCTCTTCCCGACGCCTGGGCTTTGGTCAGCTCCAACCCCGCCGAAGCGATGGGACTAAACGACCGCGGGTCGCTGGAAATTGGCAACCGAGCGGATGTCATCATCGTCGATGCCAAAAGGAAGTTTCCTAGAACTGTTGTTACGATATCGGGTGGAAAGGTCTCCTATCTGAGCCATACGGAAATACTGTAAGGCAAATCATTCAGCGTCGATTTGATCCTAATTGTCTTCAATTCCTTCACAAATAGCTTTGAAATTGATATGCTTCGAACCACTTCAGTCATGTAGACCAACGGCGCTTTCATCCGGTCATTCTAAATGAGTTTTCGCCCAGTAACTAAACTCGCGGGAACAATGTTTTGACAGAACTCGGCGGACTATCGCTGAGTTAGACAAGACGTTTCGGCGCGCGGCGGTTAGTTTATGCGATCGCCGTGCAGGTCAAAAAACGAAATTTTGTCCTCGTGAAACTTTAGGCCCGTCTCATCACCGACTTTCAAGTCCGTGCCGCCAACGCATCGCACATTGACCTTGCCAAGCTTTCCGCAGTCAACAATGACAAAGCTGTCGGAACCCAAATATTCGATGAGATCGACGACGCCGCTACAATGGCCGTCTTTCGAAGATGCCAAGTCAATATGCTCCGGCCGAATGCCCAGTCTTGTAGCGGAATACTCCCCGGTAAATGCGCCTCGTGCAAAACCATCTAGGTGGAACTCACCGCTCTCAGTTGTGCACTCAAGGATATTCATTTTTGGACTACCGATAAATTGCGCCACAAACAGGTTTTGGGGTCGTTCGTATAGTTCACGTGGCGTGCCGACTTGGGCGATCTTGCCAAACTCCAGCACAACAATTCGGTCCGCCAATGTCATGGCTTCGACCTGATCATGGGTGACGTAAATCATTGTGGATTTGAGATTTTGATGCAGTTTCGCAATCTCATGCCGCATCTCAACCCGCAAAGCCGCGTCCAAATTTGACAAGGGTTCATCAAACAAAAATGCTGTTGGGTCACGCACAATCGAACGGCCAATCGCAACCCTTTGTCGTTGGCCACCTGAAAGGTCTTTCGGACGACGATCAAGGTAAGGCTCGAGCTTTAATGTCCTCGCCGCATGGTCGACTTTCTCATCGATTTCCGACTTTGGCGCGCCTGCTGTTTTTAAGCCAAAACCCATATTGTCCTTCACGGACATATGCGGATAAAGCGCATAGGATTGAAAAACCATCGCCAAGCCGCGCTTCGCCGGTGGCTCTGCGGTGACATCCCGTCCATCAATTTCCAGCGTGCCGCGTGAAATGTCTTCTAGACCACCAATCATGCGGAGCAATGTCGATTTGCCGCATCCAGATGGACCGACAAACACAATGAACTCACCTTCTTCAATGGCGAGGTCTATGCCTTTGACAACTTGGGCTGCGCCATACCATTTCTCGACAGAATTGAGTTTAATTGATCCCATTATTCTCTCCGATCGTCGGCGATGCCCAGCTTAACCAAACCGCAGCTGTCCAGGTGAAAAATTGACCGCCTGCAGGCGTTCCGTCATGTGGGTCAAAATATTCGGCAAACCCAAACTCGGTGATAAGTTGGCGCGTTGCTTCTCTCACTCGTTCTGCGAGTGGATGCTCCATTTCCTCAAGACCAATGCCGATCAAAAAATTGACAACGGCCCAAGTTGGTCCACGCCAATATCGACGTCCATCAAACTTAGGGCTCTCAGGATCGTGGCTCGGCACACCAAACTTCACGGCATCAAGTACCCGTTCGAGTTGAGCCGATTGTTCTTTTTGGTCTATGCCTGCATACCAACACAAGAAAGAAGCATTGGACACGCAGTTGGTCCATTCACCGGACTTAGTGTCGCGCGCGTCAAAGCTCTTTATTTTTTCGTTCCAAAGACTGGCTGCGCCGCCTTCGAGCATTTCAATCTCTTCCGCCATACCGCGTATGTCCGCGCCAATGGCTTCACCTAGAACCAGCAAATCGCGGTGAGCCCGCAGCAAAATGAAAGTCATTGTAGGGTCTGCAATGCGGAACGGGTTCTCTTCAAGCAACTTTTGCTGGTTCCACTTGAGACGATTGCCCATCTGCACCAACCACACATATCGATCATAATCGAATTTAGTCGGACGCATTGACCCGTCCACATGGGTTGTGTCCCGACGCTCATATTCGCCGACACCAACAGGGTCGATCCGCGCCATCGCGTCGTCCCATTCCGGGGTGTTATCCCGGCCTGCTTCCCATGGATGGGTTACACATGCCGCGCCTTGATCCAAACGCCACTTAAAGAACCAATTGTGCCAAGCACGCATTTTTGGAAAAAGAGCCTGAATGGCCTCTTGGCTGCCGTCTTGGTCGCGTTCAAAAATGAACCGCGCCATTGTCGCTGCGACCGGCGGCTGCGTGATGCCGGAAGAAGGTACAGGCCCCGTCCCGCCCCAAACATCGGGGCCCGGAAAATATCCCGGGTCTTGGCGATGGAATACGATATGCGGGACCATCCCATCATCCCACTGAGCCGAAAAAAGCGTTTCTAATTCTTGCCATGCGCGCTTTACATCAAAAGCAGCAAACCCCAATGCGGCGAACGCGCTATCCCAATTCCACTGATAAGGATAAAGCCCTGCGGTTGGGATGGTGTATCCACCGCGATCATTCTTGGTTAGAATCTCTTTTGCCTTTTGGTTTAGGTCGGCGATTGTCGTCATATTTTATCCTTTGACGGAACCTGCTGTGAGGCCCTTTGTCATGAAGCGTTCTAATCCAAGGAACAGCGCCATAATTGGAACTGTAGCGATAACTGCACCGGCCATCAGATGTTGGCGCGGAATTTCTGAGGAATTAAGGCTCGCAATGCCTCTTGTGAGCGTGAATTTCGATGGGTCATCCAAAAGCATGAAGGCGAGCAGGAACTCGTTCCAAGCGATCATGAAGACGTATAGCGACACCGATGCCAAAGCGGGTAGCGACAGGGGCAAGGTGATCTTCCAGATCACGGCTAAGCGCGAAAGCCCGTCCATCAACCCTGCTTCTTCTACTTCAGCAGGCAACCCACGGAAGTAGCCCTGCAGCATATAAAGCGCAACGGGTATGGTCGTGACCGGATAAACCAATACAATGCCCAACACAGAATTGCGCAAACCTGCAATCGAAAACGCCATGTAAATCGGCAGTGCCAGAACGATCATCGGCACCATGTAGATCAACAAAATCGAGCGTGAAAACGCTGCCTGACCCGAAAACCGTAGTCGGGCGACCGCGTATGCACCGGGAATGGAAAATGCGAGTGTGATGAATACCGTGATGATTGAAATGAACATCGAGTTCATCAAGTAAGTTGCAAATCCAAAGTCGGAAAATAACTCCGTATAAGAGCGGAACAAATCCCATCCCTTAGACAGATCAAGCGAGAAATCGAGTGGGTTTTGGACGAGCTCTGATTGGTTCTTCAAACTCGTCATCACCATCACGTAAAACGGGATTAGAACGATTGCTGTGAAGAACACATAGCCAATGCCCGTGAGCATTCTGATAAGCGTTTCTTCAAAATCGTGCCGGTTGATTGCGCCAAATTGGTCGCTGACCACAATTTTGAAAATGCCGATCAATGCAAACAGCGCAGTCGCGAAGTGCGCAATCAAGTCGGCGGCTAACGGGTTGGCTTCGCCAGCTTCAAGTGGTCCAAAACCAACAGCGCCCAATAGGAACATGACAAGACCTGCAACGATCGCTGCGCGGCGCCCTTGAGAGGCTGCAAGACCAGCCGTGGCGCCTAAAATCAATGAAAATAGCAGGTCCGGTTTGAAAGGCAGACCCGTTGCGAAGCTCATCACAATCGCCGCGCTGATAGCGACGACAAATGTCCATATTGCCCCCACAAAAGCATTGGTGGTCAAACCTGTGCGCAACGCGGTCATAGTCCTTCCTCCTGGCTCATAAATTTGAAGAAGAAGAGCGAGAACAACAGCAAGCAACAGAAAATGACAACGGCCACCGCTGCGCCAGCACCGATATTGGAGATGGCAAAGGCCTGCTCATAGACATTCACGGTCAGCGTGCGTGTTCCTGCGTTACCACCAGTTAGAAGGAAGATGTCGTCAAACTTGTTGAACGTCCAAATGAAGCGCAGCAAGAAAAGGACTGACAAGATGCCAAGCAACTGTGGAATTGAAAGGTACCAGAACTTTTGGAAAGGGCTCGCGCCGTCCATATCTGCAGCCTCATACATGTCGCTATCAATTGACTGCATGCGCGCAAGGATGAACAAAAACGACAGCGGGAAATAGCGCCATATCTCAAATACGGTCACCGTGACCAATGCCAGTGGACGCTCGCCAAAAAAGTTGATGGCCTGTTCTGAAACGCCCATTTGAATGAGCAAAGCGTTGGCTGACCCAGAAAACGGGTCGAACAGAATCAACCACGAAAACGCAACCGCGATCACCGGTGCCACGTAGGGGAATAGATATAGGCCACGCAGGATGCCTTGGCCGCGAAACGATTTATTGAGCAACAACGCCGCAAAAAGGCCGACCACCAATGCACCAATTGTGCCGAAGATCGTATAGAAAAGTGTGACGCCAAGAACGCCGAAAAACTCAGATCCATCGAACACACGCACGAAATTATCGAATGTGAATTCGAAATTGGTCAAGATGTTTTCGCTGCGACCTGAAACCGTCGGTTCACTGTCCTCAGCGAGCTCTTCAGCCAGGTCTTCATCTGCCGCCGAAATTGCAAAGATGAGCTTTTGGTTGAAGCCCCCTTCAATTTGGTCAAAGGCACAGTTCAAAGCACGATCATTGACAACGCAGCCTTCAGGCACTTCGCCGTTGATTTGAACGCCTTTGGGCAGCTCATCAACAATAGAAATGTCTGTGATGGGCTTGGTTTGGCTGGAATTGCGCAATCGATATTCAATACGCAACTTCTCTCCGCTACCGCGTACCGCCTCTTTGACGATAGGCACCGGGGGGCGAAGATCTGAAAGGGTGATGGGTTTAAAACTAATCCAAAAGATTGCGATGAGCGGCAAAATGACAACAAGCGCGACACTGATGAGCGTTGGCGCCAGCAAACCCCAAGCGAGCTTTTCCTCTCGTTTGGCAAGCGGCGTCTTTGCTGTGGGGATGTCTAGTTCTTGTGTCATTTCGGCTTCCGCGTTGGTTGCCTCTGGCGACTAAATCGCCAGAGGCTTTGACTGACTATTCTACTTTAGCCAATTCGTCGTTCATTTCAGCAACTGCTGCCGCTGCATCAAGTTCGCCATCAATGTACTGTCGAACAACGCGGTTGATTGCCTGAGAGTTGATGATTTTTGATGCAAGGCTCAGCTGACCTTCGGCAACGCCCCAGCGCTGCGCCACATCTAGGCCACCAACGATCTCATCGATCATTTCTTGCGCATAAAGCTCGCCCAATGGCGCTTTGCGATCAACGCCTACTGGTAGTTTTGACCAAGCATCAACAAAGGCTGTTGGGTTATCAGCATTGCCGCGACGCACAGGGAACTTGCCTTCCGGCGCAATTGAAAGCGTTTGCGTGTAGCCCTCATCCATTGAGAACTTCACAAACTCCATTGCCGCGTCCGTGTCCGCATCGGCTGTGATGCCGAAGTAACGCACATCGCCCCACGCTGCGCCATCTGGGTTTGATGGACCCGAGAAGTTTGTCACGATGCCGGTTTTGGAAGCGAGTTCGCCAGACGTTGGATCATCGTTGATTGTTGGCGGGGCACTGTCACGCAAACCAGCCAATTCATCCAAGATAAATGGCGACCAAATGATCATCGCTGCGTTGCCTGAGAAATAAAGCTCACGCGACTGCTTCCAATAAAGATCACCTGGAGGTGACGCTTTTGAAATCGTTTTATAGAAGTCCAAAACTTCAGTTGTTTTCGCAACGTCGAGCGGTGCAAAGCCTTCGCTTGACACCGGCGAAACGCCGTTGGCCAGGAACACATGTTCCAAAACCTGTGACATGAAGTTTTCGTCTACCTTGGTCGCTGCCACAAACCCAAACATCTCAGGTGGATTGTGAAGGGCTTTGATTGCGGCTTCGACGTTTGCGTAAGAAGTCGGGGCCTCAAGGCCCTTAGCGTCAAACAAGTCTTTTCGATAGACGACCATTTGCGTCCAGCCGTCGACTGGAACAGATGCTGTGCCATCGCCAAATGCGGCCATTGAAATTGCGCCTGGGGCAAATGTATCCGCGCCAAGTTCTTCAATCACTTCGGTTGCCGCATCTGTGTCCAGAATGCCCGCTTCTGCCCAAGGCAATGCATATTGAAGCGTGTGATAGATCACATCTGGCAAGTCGCCAGCTGCAAATGCTGCGGTTGCCCGTGTTCCAAGTTCACTTTCTGAAACAGGAATAACAGCAACTTCAGTTCCGGTTTGCGCTTCAAATTGCGCAGCCATTTCCTGTTGTTTGGCCAAGCGCTCTGGCTGTTCCTCTGTTGTCCAAAAGCGAATGCCGTCCGCCAATGCAGCTGATGATGCCAACAAAACTGCGAACGCAGATGTTGTCATCAGTTTGGTCATCTTACTCATCGTTTTCCTCCCGATAGTTCGACTTAGTTTCCAATAATTGAGCTAATTCTTTTGAAGTTCGTGTTCGTGGGCCGTGTGACTGACGGTCCAGAAAATCGGCTTGCGCCAACTCGCGTAATTCTTGGGCTGCTTCGCCGCGGATACGTCTGATCAAAAGATCTGTAAGACGTTCGCCCGCATGTCGCGTGTTCACAGCAAATGTGGAAAGAGATGGCGTTACAATCGCGCCCTCTGGAATGCCGTCATATGAAATGATTGAGATGTCTTTGCCGACCGCCAAGCCCGCATGTTCGATCGCCTCATAGGCCCCCAGCGCCGCAAGGTCGACGGAACAAATGATGGCGGTTGGCGGTACCCGGCTATGCAACAAAAGATCTGCCGCGCGCCGTCCTTGCTCCTGATTAACAGCGTTGTTTCCAACTAGACGGTCGTCATATTCAATACCGACTTTCTCAAGTCCGACTTTGTACCCTTCATGGCGCAGGACACTATAATTGTAGCCCTCACCACCAGGCAGAAAAGCTATGCGTCGATGGCCCAAATTATAAAGCCGTTCAACCGCGTCTACCATTGCGTCTTCGCCGGCAATATCAAACCATGAGCATTCCGCGATGTCCGCAGTCCGGCCATACAAAACGAACGGAATAAGCTGTTCTCGAAGCGCTTTAATTCGCAGATCATTGACATATGTCCGCGGGAGGATAAACCCGTCCGCTTTGCGCTCCTCTGACAGCTTATTGAGCAAGCGCACCGCATCATCCACATTTGCGGCTGTGGCAATTGTTAGCGTCCAGTCTTGTTCAGAAGCGGCTTGGGTTATGCCCGCCAAGAAGTCCGCAAGAAACGGCCTGTGGCCATCATGTTCGCTGACCTGTAGCACTAAACCTATTGATCTCACGCGCCCCGTTTTAATGGCCTGCGCATGTGAAAGCGGCCGGTAAGACATCGCGCTTGCGGCTTTGCGCACGCGCAAACGTGTCGTTTCCGAGATATCCGGATAGTCATTTAACGCGCGGCTTACTGTGCTTTTGGTCACGCCCAAAAACGCAGCTAGGTCGCCAATAGTGGTGCGCGACTTTATAGACTTCATGGCCGTCTGATGCCTCCCTCGTCACAGATAAAAAATACCGAAACCGGTTTCGGCAATATCTAAACGCAAAATATTCAAGAGTGGCAATAGAATGCTAGATTATTGAATTTACGATATTTTTTGTCATCATGTGACTATCCGCCAAAAAAGAAGTTGGCCGCAAACGGTTTTGGCGTAGCGCAAACCTCGCCTCCACCACATGTTCCACTGGTAGTTGATGACGTCAGGTGAAGACTATGACCAATCGGGATATTACCCCTAACAAAAAAGGCGCTGCCGAAGCAGCGCCAGTTATAAGCAAATTGGATAAACAATTTACTCTGAGATTGTTACGTCCTTAAAGTACGGAACGCCGAGCACTGAACGCCAGAAGCCGTTCACGTGTGTGCCCATCATCATGTAGCTGTTGCGGTGATACATTGGCAGGATCACGTGATCATTCATCATGATGCCTTCTGCTTCCGCCATTTTCGCCAATGATTCAGCTTGATCGCTTGCCGCTTTCGACGCTTTGATTGCTGCGTCATAGTCAGCATTTGCCCATT
The DNA here is from genome assembly GCA_913055925.1 of uncultured Maritalea sp. Taxonomy (GTDB): domain Bacteria; phylum Pseudomonadota; class Alphaproteobacteria; order Rhizobiales; family Devosiaceae; genus Maritalea. The sequence goes on from CAJXLH010000002.1 coordinate 12,879, forward strand.
TGGCCAAGTTGTTCGGGCTGTCCGATACGAAGTTATCGAGGAAGGTCATCGGGTGTGGGTAGTCAGCACCCCAACCCATTTGTGCAATTTGGTACTCAACCTTTTGCACTTCAGGGTAGTAAACTTTCCATTCGCTCACATCGATTTCAACATCGATATTGAGGTTTTTCTTCCACATTTGCTGGATCGCTTCGAGCAGCTTTTGGATTGGCGGTGAAGCATAGGTTGCAAACACGGTGTCAGGGAAACCTTCACCGTTCGGGTAACCTGCTTCAGCCAACAACGCTTGCGCTTCAGCAACTTTTGCTGCTGTGCCCAAACCATAATCGCCTGCTGCATCGCGGAAATCCTGACCCGCTACATTCATGCCATATGGCACCAACGCAACCGCTGGCACGTCTGCTGACTGCAACACAAACTCAACGATTTCTTCACGGTCGATCGCCATAGAGAGAGCCTTACGCACGCGAACATCATCCAAAGGCTTTGCCGCTGGGTTGAAGAACGCATAAGTGGTGCCCAAAGATGGGATCACCATAAAGGCATCGCTTTCAACTGAAAGACGTGGGATTTCAGATGCTGGTACAGACTCAATGCCATCAACATCGCCAGATTCCATCGCGGCAAGCGCTGTTGATTGTTGTGCAATCAAACGGAATGTGAGGTTATCAAGCTTCACATTTGCGGCATCGTAGTAGTTTGGGTTTTTCTCAAACACAACGCTTTCGCCGATGTTGAACTCTGTCACACGGAATGGACCAGTGCCGATATATGTATCTGCGTTGCGTGTCCAACCTTCTGGGTCAGCTTCAACAATGTCCTGGCGCACAGGGAAGAATGTTGCATATGGCAACAATTGCATCATGTACGGCACACGCTGGTGAAGTGTGAAGGTGAATGTGTGATCATCTGTTGCTGTGATGGCGACATCAGCCGATGGATCGTTGAAGTAGTCTTCAGCACCAACAATGTGGAACAACATTGCTGTGTTTTTCGCACCGCTTGTTGGTGTGAGAACACGCTTCCAAGCATAGACAAAGTCTTGCGCTGTAACAGGCTTGCCGTCAGACCATTTCGCGTCTTTGCGAAGGTTGAACGTGTAAGTCAAACCATCTTCAGAAATGTCCCAGCTTTCTGCCAAAGCCGGTACCACCGCACCATCAGCAGCATGACGTACCAAACCTTCAAATGTGTTGCCGATGATCGGCGCGGCAAATGTTTCGTTGGTTGTGCCTGGGTCAAAGGTATCTGACTCATTGTTGACCACATAGGTCAACGATGTATCAGCAAACGCTGCACCGCTTAGCATTAAGCTTGCGGCCGCCAGCAGCGGCATAATTCGCTTTTTCATTTAGTTTCCTCCTGTGCCAGACCAATTTCTGGCGATTGATTTATGGTGTCTTTCGGCACCATTTTGTGCGCCCCAATGTGGGAACTGGGGTCACGGTTCGACAAAGTGGCAGGCCGCAAAATGCCCTTTTGCCACTTCTTTCAAATCAGGTTCTTCCGCTGCGCACTTGTCCGTTGCGAGTGGACAACGCGTTCTAAATCGACAACCGCTTGGCATGTCGATCGGGCTGGGGATTTCGCCTTGCATTTCTTCGATCTGTCGATCGCGTTCTTGTGGGTCGGCGATGGGGATTGAACTTAAAAGTGCGCGCGTGTACGGGTGTTTTGGACTGTCATAAAGCGCATCATTGTCTGCCAGCTCAACGATCTTGCCCAAATACATCACGCCAATTCTGTCCGAGATATGCCGGACCATCGAAAGGTCGTGGGTGATGAACAGATAAGTCAGCCCCAGCGTTTGCTGCAGCTCTTGCAACATGTTGACGATTTGCGCCTGAATCGAAACATCAAGCGCCGAAATCGGTTCGTCACAAATGACCAATTCCGGATTGAGCGCAATCGCCCGGGCAATGCCGATACGTTGCCGCTGCCCGCCGGAAAACTCATGGGCAAAACGGTTGGCATGATCTTTGTTCAGCCCCACAATTTCCAGTAACTCATCTACGCGTTCGGTTTGCGCATTGCGGTCGCCAATGCCGGCGATTTCCAGCGGCTCCGCGATGAGATCGCGCACTGTCATGCGCCCATTCAAAGAAGCATATGGATCTTGGAAGATCATTTGCATGCGTTGACGGAAGGGCTTTAGCGCCTTTTCGTCAGCATCGGAGATGTTGGTGCCGTCAAAATTGATGTCGCCTGATGTCGGTTGATATAGGCGAATAATTGTTCGGGCGAGTGTGCTTTTGCCGCAGCCGCTTTCACCCACGAGGCCAAGTGTTTCACCTTGCTTGATTTCAAGATCAACACCGTCCACCGCCTTAAGGTATTTCGGGTCACGTCCCAAAAAACCTGAGCTCACTTTAAAGTGCTTTTTCAGGTCTTTGACTTGCACCAGAGTTTTTGCGGTCATGCGGCATCCCCTTTTTGCTGAGGTGCGTCCGGGTGGTGCAGCCAACATCGCGACTTGTGACTTTGGGCATCATCAATTTCAAATTCTGGCGCGCCGGTGGTGACACAGATTTCCATGGCCTTGTCGCAACGCGGCATAAAGGGGCACCCTTTTGGTGGGCGCAGCATATCCGGTGGAGAACCGGGAATAGGTTTCAGCTTTTCGCCATCGATATTGTTGACGTTTGGCACACTTGCCAGCAGACCTTGGGTGTAAGGATGCATTGGTTTGTCAAAGAGGTGATGTACATTGGCGGTTTCCATGGCCGTACCGCCATACATCACCAAAATGCGGTCTGTGACTTCTGCAATCACGCCTAAATCGTGAGTGATCAAAATAATCGCCATGCCCAACCGGCTTTGGATTTCTTTGAGCAGCAACAAAATTTGGCGTTGAATGGTCACATCAAGCGCTGTTGTGGGCTCGTCCGCAATCAATAGCTTTGGATCACAACTCAGCGCCATGGCGATCATTACCCGCTGACGCATACCACCTGAAAATTCGTGCGGATAGGCGCCGAGACGCGACGCCGCTTCTGGGATTTTGACAAGTTCGAACAGTTCGACAACACGCTCTCGCGCTGCGCTTCTTGAGATGTTTTTGTGCGCTATGATGGTTTCAATAATCTGCTCGCCAACTGTCAGCGTTGGATTGAGGCTGGTCATTGGATCTTGGAAGATCATCGCAACGTCGTTGCCCCGCAAGCGGCGCATTTCCAACTCGCTCAACTCCAAAAGATCACGACCTTCAAAATGCGCCGTGCCTTTGATGGTCCGCCCATTGTTCTTGAGCAAGCGCAATACTGACATGCAGGTGATGGATTTGCCGGACCCGCTTTCGCCCACAATGCCGAGCACTTCGCCGGCATGTATATCAAAATCAACGCCACGTACCGCCTGCACTTCGCCGCGCGACGTGAAAAAGCTGGTGGTCAGATCACGAACTTTTAGCAAAGGTGATTGGGTCATTTGCGCAACCTCGGATCCAACGCATCGCGCAGCCCGTCGCCCAGGAAGTTGAACGCAAACATGGTGAGGCTGATCGCGGCTGCAGGGAAAAACAATTGATATGGATAGGAGCGCAAAGTCTCCACGGCCTCGCTGGTCAAGGTGCCCCAGCTGGCCATCGGCACGCTGACGCCCAAGCCGATAAAGCTCATAAAACTTTCAATAAAGATCGCTGACGGAATTAGCAGGGTGAGCGTCACAAGGATCGGCCCGATTGAATTGGGCAACAGGTGACGGGTCAGAATATGCCATGTGCTCGCGCCCATGGTTTTGGCTGCATCCACATAGTCCTGATTTTTCAACGTCAACATTTGCCCGCGCACAATCCGGGCCATATCCACCCAAAACACCGTGCCAATCGCGACAATGATTGAGATGAACCCAGATTGTAACACCACCATCATCAGAATGACGTAAAGTGTTAACGGTATAGTGGCGATGACCTCCACAATCCGCATCATAATATTATCGACATTGCCACCAAAATAGCCTGCCACGCCGCCATAGAATATGCCGATAAAGAAGTTCACAAGCGTTGCGATAAAGGCAACTGTCAACGAAATCCGCGCGCCGTAGAGCTGGCGGACTAACACATCTCGGCCAAGGCTGTCGGTGCCAAACCAATAGGTCTTGTTCCACTTGGTGCCATAGGCATCAATCGCATTTTCATCGGCATCGACGATACGTGCAGGCAGTGTGCTGTAGTCGACAAAAATGCGTCTTTCGCCAAATTCGTAGATATGGCGCTTGTTGATCAGGTCTTTGCGCTTTGCGCGCAAAATTGATTTTAGCTCGCCATCTTCGGTGGTTTCATAGAGTTTGAAATTGCCCGAATTGAGGAAGAAATATGTGGCTGCCTGCCCTTCATTTTGCACTTCGTAAAGCTGCAAGATCGGTGGGATGTTGGACAGTTTCAGATCCTGATCGAAATAGGTGTGGCGCGAGATCATCGGGCCGAAGATCGCTGCTGCGACCAGCAAAATGATAAAGGCAAGACTGAACATTGCGGGACGGTTTTGCCAAAGACGCGAACGTACATCTTGCCAAAATGTCAGGCTTGGCGCAGCGATGAATTCCGCTTCACCGGCGTCCACTTTTGCCGGAGCCCATTGTTGCGGGTCAATTTTTTGATTGAGATTGTTCATTTGTTGCGGTCCGCCAGTTTAATGCGCGGGTCAAGCAGCATGTACAAAATGTCGACGATCAAAATCATCACCATCAGGAAAGCGGCGTAAAAGATCGTGATGCCCATAATAGTGGTGTAGTCGCGGTTCGAAATCGACAAAACAAAGTGACGACCGATGCCGGGAAGCGCAAAAATTTGCTCGATAACAAATGACCCGGTGAGAAGGTTGGCCACAACCGGGCCAAGCACGGTCACGATTGGAATAAGCGCATTGCGCAATCCGTGTTTGAACAAAATACTGAGCGGGTGCAGCCCTTTTGCCTTGGCCGTGACTATATAGTCCTGACCAAGCACTTCCAAAAGGCTGGAACGCGACAAGCGCGCAATGAACGAAAGCCAAAAACCTGAAAGCGCGGCAACGGGCAATATGTATCCACGCCAATCATCCAAGCCGAAAGTGGGCACCAAATTGAGCTGTAGTGCAAAAATGTAGAGTGCCACGGTAGCCACCACATAGGACGGGATCGCAACCCCAACGGTTGCCAACATCATTACGGCTGTGTCTTGCCATTTGTTTTGATTAAGCGCTGCGAGAATACCAAGCGGAATACCCAGCGCTGCCACACAGAGTAGTGCCAAGAAGCCCGTTTTTGCCGTCACGGGCAGGCCGTCCAAAATCAGATCATTTACGCGAATGCCCGGATATTTGAACGAAGGCCCCAAATCTAAGGTAATGATGCCTTTGAGATAATTCAGATATTGAACCCACAAAGGATCGTTAAGGCCATATTTGGCGTTAAGCGCCTCTTCGATCTCCGGCGCAAGCATTTTTTCCGATGTAAAAGGACCGCCCGGAATCGCATGCATCAAGAAAAAGGTCAACGTGATGATGAGGAACAATGTCACCACCATCATCCCAATGCGTTTGGCAAAATATGCCAGCATGTGGCCTGTTCCTTTCGTCTATTTGTGTGGGGCAAGCGCGCGAATCCGCGCACCAATCGGAGGGCCGTATGTTAAGGGCAGCGTTGCACCAATTTTTGCGACAGTAAAGTATTTTTTGTTCTGGTAAATAAATTTTACTTCATGCCGAAAATCGACACCTCTGAGGGTGATCGAAACGAGATTTTTACGTCGCCAACTGTCTACATGATGAGGGCGGGTGGCATGCGGTTGAGCAAATACTCAAAGGTAAAACGACCTGTCACTTGCCCCAATTAGGCGCCAAGCTTTTGCGCATGAACGCCCAGCAGTTCATTTGAGTATTCCGCCTTCAATTCGCCCTTTGTCATTTGCTCGCGGGAGGCGATTTCAACAATCTCACCACCCTTCATCACGGCCAGACGGTCACAAAGAAATGACGCGACCGGCAAATCGTGCGTCACCAAAAGGAAGGTGAGATTTTGTTCTTTGCGCAGCTTTTTAAGGAGGTTGAGAATTTCGGCCTGAACCGAAACATCAAGCGCCGAAGTAGGCTCATCCAGCAGTAACAATTTAGGCTTGATCATCAACGCCCGTGCGATCGCCACGCGTTGCCGTTGCCCGCCAGACATTTGGTGCGGATAGCGGAAGCGGTATCTCTTATCAAGGCCAACGGCGCTCAGCATTTCAAGCACGCGCGTCCCGTCATCTTTAATCCCATGAATGGCCAATGGCTCATTCAAAATCGTGTCGACGGTTTTGCGCGGATGCAAGGACCCATAGGGGTCTTGAAACACCATCTGGGTGATGCGCGAAATGTCGGTACGGTTTTTCGGGTCGATTTTCTCGCCAAACAATTTGATTTCGCCGGTCCATTCATCATTAAGGCCGGAAATGGCTTTGAGGATCGTCGATTTGCCCGACCCACTTTCGCCGACGAGCGCAAAGCTTTCCCCGTCCGCAACAGAGAAGTTGGCGCCATGCACGACCGGCACAGATGAATAGGAAATAGTGAGGTCTTTAAGATCAATTGCGGTCATGTGGCATCCCACTGGCTGCGGTCAAGGGTTGGGAGTTCTTCGCGCGTTTCGTCAATGCGTGGCACGGCGGCCAACAGGCCCTTCGTGTAGGGGTGTTGTGCGTCTTTCAATGCACTTGCATCACATTCTTCGACGATCTCACCTGCATTCATCACCAACACGCGGTCCGCGTAATTGGCGACCAAATTAAGATCGTGACTGATGATGATAAGCCCCATGCCTTTTTGCTGGATCAAGCCATCGATCAGGTCCAAAACCTGAGCCTGTACCGAAACGTCGAGCGCCGAAGTGGGTTCATCTGCGATCAAAAGATCAGGCTCAGGGATCAACATCATGGCGATCATGATGCGCTGCCCCATGCCGCCAGATACTTCGTGAGGATAAAGCTTTGCCACCCGATCGGGGTCGTTGATACGCACCTGATCAAGCATATCAATCACACGGTCATGCACTTGCTTTCGCGGCAGATTTTGGTGCGTGCGCAATGCTTCGCCAATTTGCTCGCCAATGGTAAGGACCGGATTGAGCGAGTATTTGGGATCTTGCATGACCATCGAAATGCGCGCGCCGCGCAATGCTCGCATTTGCTTTTCGCTTTGATCGAGCAAATCGATATTGTCGAATTTCAGCTTTGTTGCGGTTACGCGACCCGGCGACCGGATGAGGCGCAAGATAGAGCGTCCGGTCATCGACTTACCCGACCCGCTTTCCCCCACAATGGCGAGGCGTTCGCGACCAAGGTCAAAGCTAATGCCTTTCACCACATCGATATCGCCACGATGGGTTGGGAATGTCACCCGCAAATCTTGAACTTCTAGGAGCTTCTCACTCATGACTTGCCCTCATTTTTCGGATCAAGAATGTCACGCAGTCCGTCACCCAAGAAACAAAAGCCTAAGCTGACAACAATGATGGCAAATCCAGGCATGGTGGCGACCCACCATTGATCGAGAATGAAGTTTCGACCACGGGAGATCATCGCGCCCCACTCTGGCAATGGCGGCTGCGCGCCGAGCCCCAAAAAGCCGAGCCCGGCAGCGGTGAGAATAATCCCCGCCATATCAAGCGTTACCCGCACGATCATTGATGAGGTACAGAGTGGCAGAACGTGGTTGAAAATGATCCGCCAAGGTGACGCGCCTTGCAATTTGATCGCGTCGATAAACTCTGCCTTGCGAAAGGTCAGCGTTTCGGCACGCGCGATACGCGCATAAGCAGGCCATGCTGTAATCGCAATCGCGATAATGGCATTTTCGATGCCCGGGCCAAGCGCTGCGACAAACGCCAGCGCCATAATCAGCTTCGGCATTGAAAGGAAAATGTCGGTGACGCCCATGATGAACTTATCCACCCAGCCGCCAAAGTAACCTGATATCGCGCCCAAAATGAGCCCCACTGGCGCCGAAATTGCAGCAACAAGCAAGACAATCATCAGGGTAAGACGGGAGCCATAAACAACACGCGAAAAGATGTCGCGCCCCAACTCATCTGTGCCCATCCAATGCGCCCAACTTGGTGGCAAAAGCCGGTTCTCTAAGTCCTGGCCAATTGGCGAATAAGGCGCAATCCATGGCGCAAAGGCCGACACCAAAACAAGAGCCACCACAATCACCAAGCCAGTGATCGCGAGCGGGTTGCCCAGCAAGGCCAGCCACATGCGCCATGCGCGCCCTGCAAGGGCCTGGCCTTTTGTTTCCGGGCTATCTGTTAAAAGCCATTCAGAAGATAATTTCATGATCAAACTCCTAGCGGCTTCTTGGGTCCAAAACGCGATAAAGCACGTCTGAAAGCTTGTTGATGAGAATAAACACCGCGCCAACCACCAAGGTCGCGCCAAGCACTGCGTTCATGTCCGCGTTGAGCAACGCGACGGTGAGATAATTGCCGATGCCTGGCCAAGAAAAGACGGTTTCGATCATCACCGAGCCTTCCAGCAATCCCGCATAAGAAAGACCGATCACGGTGATCAATGGCACACGAATGGGCAAAAAGGCATGCTTCCAAAGCACAACATGTTCCGGCACACCTTTGACGCGCGCGGTGGTGACAAATTCTTGATTAAGCTGCTCGAGCATGAAAGAGCGGGTCATGCGGGCAATATAAGCCAGTGAAAAGAAGCCAAGGATTGCGGCAGGCAAAGTGATGTGACTAATCGCGTTCCAGAAAATTTCCCATTCGCCCGCAAGCAGAGAATCGACAAGCATCAATCCCGTACGGGGTTCCACCAAGCCTTCATAGAAAATGTCGACTCGTCCGGGTCCAGCGACCCAACCAAGGTGGCCATAGAACAATGCGAGGCCAACAAGACCGATCCAAAAAGCAGGCACAGAATAGCCAACCAGTCCCAAAACGCGGAATACTTGATCAAGCCATTTGCCTTCTTTGGCTGCTGAGTAAACGCCCATCGGCACCCCGAGAACGACACCAATAAAGATGCCGAGCGTTGCCATTTCGAGTGTCGCCGGGAATACCCGCATCAAATCGTCAGCAACAAAACGCCCTGTTGAAACGGACTTACCCAAATCACCGGTGAACACGTCGCCCACATAGGCAAAAAATTGGACAAATAGCGGCCGATCAAGCCCCATCGCTGTACGTGTCGCATCATAAATTTCTTGGGTGGCGCGATCGCCGACGACAGCAAGCACAGGATCAATCGGGATCACCCGCCCGATGAAAAATGTGATGGCCAAAAGTCCCAAGAAGGTCAGGACAAGCACAAACAAAAACTGGATTAAGGCCATGATTTTCTTGAATATTGGCTGATCAAGAAGCGGCAGATTTTGCGTATTTGCGCCGATTTTTGACACGATTTACGCCCCCTATTTGTCTTCGCGTTCCCCACAATTTGCATAAGTTTTAGCAAACGGCAAATAATTTTTGGCTATACAAAAATTTTTTTACTAGTATATAAAATAGTGAGATCGAGTTGATGGAGGCAGGAAAAACCATGCCAGAACGTCCAGCAAAGAACTTCGCCGTTGGTGGTTTGATTAGAGAACAACGCCGAAAGCGAAACATGACTTTGACCGAACTGGGGTCGAGTGCTGGCGTGTCTGCGGGTTACCTTAGTCAACTCGAACGCATGCAGGCTGTGCCCAGTCTTGCCACTTTGGGCAATATTGCGCGCGCACTTGATTTGCCGATTGAACATTTTGTTGCGGTGCCAAATGCCAGCAATGGCGTGACACGCCTCGCGACCCGCCCTCGGTTTAATATTGGGGACACCTCAATTACCTACGAGAAATTGGGCTACGACCACCCGCTCAATGACATTTCGTCCATGATCCTCACCGTGCCGGTGGGCTTTGTTTCTGAAACCGTCACCCATGACGGCGAAGAAATCATCTTCATTCTTGAAGGCAGCCTCGAGCAGCGCATCGGCGACGAACAATATGTCTTGAACAAAGGCGATAGCTTGCACTTTCGTAGCGGCATTGCGCACAGCTGGGCGAACCCATTCGACAAGCCGGCAAAGCTGATTTGGACAGGCACGATGGCGCTGTTTGGTGATCAAAACACACCGACAGCCGCCGAGTAATCATCTTCATTTTACGTTTCTAAAGGAGGAAAAAGTGAAAATCTTAAAATCTCTCATGCTCGCAGCGGCATTTACATTGCCGATGGCAGCAGGCGCTAGCGCCGCAACGCCAGACAATGCATTGGTTGTTGCACAAAATATCGACGACATCGTCGCGATTGACCCGGCACAAGCCTATGAGTTCACATCAGGCGAGTTGGTGACCAACGTATACGACCGTTTGGTGCAGTACGATGCCGAAGACCCAACAGTATTGGCTGATGGCCTTGCTGAAAGCTGGGACATTGATGCCGCCAACAAAACCATCACGTTCAAATTACGTGAAGGCGTAACGTTCCATTCTGGTAACCCAGTTCGTGCTGAAGACGTTGTGTTCTCATTGGCACGCGTCATCAAATTGAACCTAACGCCAGCATTCATTCTCGCTCAGCTTGGCTGGACACCTGAGAACGTTGAAGAAATGGTGACAGCGGGCGAAGGCACAGTGACAATTAAGTACACTGGCGACTTCTCATCTGCATTCGTGATGAACGTACTGGCGGCGCGCCCGGCGTCTGTTGTTGACAAAGAGTTGGTGATGGCCAACGAAGTTGACGGCGACATGGGCAATGCATGGTTGAATGCAAACTCAGCTGGCACAGGTCCATTTAAACTCTCAATGTACCGCCCTGCAGAGTTGGTGCGTCTTGAAGCAAGCCCGAACTACTTTAAGGGCGCGCCGAAAATGAAAACCGTTCTGCTGCGTCACGTGGCTGAAAGCGCAACACAACAATTGTTGCTCCAGTCTGGCGATGTGGACATGGCCCGTAACTTGACACCTGATCAGGTTGAAGGTTTGTCAGGTGATGTGAAAGTTCAGTCTTTCCCACAAGCTGCCGTTCACTTCCTCTCATTCAACCAAAAAACTGAAAGCCTCACACCGGAAGCGGTTTGGGATGCAGCACGCTATTTGGTTGATTATGAAGGCATGACCAACTCAATCATTAAAGGACAAATGGAAGTACACCAGGCGTTTTGGCCTAAAGGCTTCCCAGGTTCTTACAATGAAACGCCATATAGCTATGACCCTGAAAAGGCGAAGCAAATCTTGGCGGATGCAGGCATTGAAACACCTGTAAAAGTGACCTTGGACGTGATCAACGCGGCACCATTTACGGATATGGCGCAGTCGCTTCAGGCCAGCTTTGCAGATGCAGGCATTGAGTTTGACATTATCCCAGGTACAGGTTCGCAAGTGATCACGAAATATCGTGAGCGTTCACACGAAGCGATGCTTTTGTATTGGGGCCCAGACTTTATGGATCCACACTCAAACGCCAAAGCTTTTGCATACAATTCTGACAACTCAGACGGTTCTTATGCGGCAACAACAACTTGGCGTAACGCATGGGCTGTTCCTGATGAGTTGAACAAAATGACAAAAGCAGCATTGACCGAAACCGATTCCGCAAAACGTCAAGACATGTACATCGAGTTGCAAAAACGCGTTCAGGAAAAATCACCAATCGTCATCATGTTCCAAGCCTCTTACCAAGTGGCAATGGGCGAGAATGTCGAGGGTTATGTGAACGGTGCCACATCTGACTTTGTGTTCTACCGTCTTGTAACAAAATAAGAGTTTTTTCAAAAACTCTCTCCCAGCGCAGCCGCTACCCGTCCCTTCGGAAGCGGCTGCGTTTTTATGCCAACAATTGAACGCGAACTGAGTTTATGACCTCACAAACACATTCCTCACTTTTGGATTTCACCAATTCTGTCACTTCAGCGAAAACAGAAATGGAAATCTGGCAGGCATTGCATACATTTGCCGTTGAAAAAGTCGGGGCGAAACTTTTCACCTTTACTAAGGTCGATTTAGACCGAAATGCGGCCATCCGCTTTTATACGTCAGACGAAGTGGCTTATCCCGTCACCGGCGAAAAGCCTGTTCATCGCGATGATTGGTTTGATCATGTCTGCGAAAAAGACAATTTGTTCGTTGCCAACAAAATCGCTGATATTGCTGATGTTTTCCCAGATTACGACCTAATCAACTTTCTTGGCTGCCAATCTGTGATCAACATTCCAGTGCGGGTGTGCGGGCGTCTAATCGGCACGGCAAACTTGCTGCATGAAGAAAATTATTACACCGATGAACGCGTCCAACGCGCAGAAACCGAGTTGAGACAAGCGGCACGGATCGCGGCACTTGCGGTTAGCTTTGTTGAGAACCAACAATAATAACTGCAGCGAATGTAGGTTTGGGCGGGGGGCATTCGTCTTTAGCACCAAGATCATTAAGATTGGGGGGAGCGTTCGCTCCCCTTTTTTATTTCCGGCAAACGATGAAATTTTCACCAATTGCGCATGATTGTCGCATGCGCAAAATCGCCCACGATTGATTAACCAACCTGCTTTACAGTAACACCGAGCAATTTCCGTGTTTGGATGTATTTAAAGCGTATGATGCACCGCGAGCAGATAGAAGAGTTGATGACGCGCGCGCAGCAGAATTATCTGGATGGCGCGCCGCAAGCGGCACTTGATCACGATCTGATTGCACTCAAAAACGCCAAAGAGTTTGGCGATACGCACCTCTTAGCACGCGTGCATGTGGAAGTTGCGCGATGTTATCGCTGGCTCCACAAACCGCATTTCGCGATGGAACACGTCCACGAAGGTCTGAACCTTTGCGCTGAGTTTTCCGATCCAAAATTTGAAGCATTTGCCCGCTACATTCATGGTCGCATCCTCGTGCAGCTTGGGCTTTCAGACGAAGCCTATGAAGAGTTCAATCTCGTTTTAGAGTGGGCAAAGGATGTCAATGACATCGAAATGCAGGTCCGCGTTCGCGATTGGATGGCGATTGTATTTGTGCTCGCGTCAAACTTTGACAAGGCGCAAAGCATTTTCGAAGAAGTGTTTGCTTTGCAAGATCAGCATAATTTCTTCGAATTGCGTTCCATCCTGCCATTGCACCGTGGATTTTTGCACACTCGCTTTGCCGATTACTGCAAAGAACAAGGTGACATGCAGGCCTATCGCGACAATTTTGCAGTCGCGATGATGTGGACAAAACAAGCGATTGACGCCGCGTTTGAAATTGGTGATCGATGGTATCAATTCGTCTCACTTTGCAATGCAGCAGAGTGCGCGGCAGTGCTTGGGGACTTTGATGACGCCCATGACTTTTTGGATCGTGTAAGCGAGCTACCCGACACATTAATGCAGGTTGGCGCTGTTCATTTTCTTTATACCAAAAGCGAAGTGGCTAACCGCAATGATGATACCGACGCGGCGATCAAGTTTGCACGTGATGCGCTTGATGTCGCGAAAGAAAATCCAGACGCCGACAATATTATGAACGCGCAGCGCCGTTTGGCGGAGGCGTTTGAAAATGCGCAATTGTATGAAGAAGGTCTTGCCGCATTCAAAGCCTATCACGCGCTTTTCAAGAAATCGCTGGCTCGACGCGCATATTGGCAAGACCGCGTGGCCCAATACCACACCAATGTGCAAAAAATTGAGCATCAGTTGCAGCAAGCCAACAGCCAGGTAGCGGAGATGACCGAGGCCGCCTATCAGGACGCGCTAACCGGTCTCAGCAACCGTCGTGCGTTCGACAAAATTTTGCGTTCGCTCGAAGATACGTCAGACCGTAACTATGTGATGTGTATTTTGGACATTGACCACTTTAAGGCCGTCAACGACCAGTTCTCACACATTGTGGGCGACGATGTGTTGAAGCACGTTGCAGACATTATGAACGACATGGTGCGCAAAGACGATTTGGTCTCTCGCGTCGGCGGTGAGGAATTTGCGATCTTTATGCCATCCATCACTTTGCAAGACGCGGTTACGCGCTGCGAAGACATCCGCCAAAAGGTACAAGGCTGGAGCTGGTCAGATTTTGCAGAGGGTCTGGAGGTCAGCATCAGCGCTGGTGTTGCAAGCGGCGGCGAATGCCAAAGCGCATATGATGTGCACGCGCTCGCGGATGCGCGCCTTTTCCTTGCAAAAGAAAAAGGGCGCAACCGCACAGAGTATCGCAGCGCGATTTAATCGCGGGTTAGTCGTTTCATTAGGCTTGATGTATCCCAGCGCCCGCCGCCCATCGCCTGAACTTCTTTATAGAATTGATCAACCAACGCCGTCATTGGCAGCGAAGCGCCAATGTTTTCGCCTTCGGCGAGGCAAATTGCGAGATCCTTACGCATCCAATCAACGGCAAAACCAAAGTCAAACTCATCCTTGAGCATGGTCGTGCCGCGGTTCTCCATTTGCCAAGACCCAGCCGCACCTTTGGAAATCACATCAAGCACTGCGTCGCCATCAAGTCCGGCACGTTGGGCAAAATTCATGCCTTCACTCAAACCTTGCAAGACGCCCGCGATGCAAATCTGATTGACCATTTTAGTAACTTGACCGGAGCCAGCTGGACCCATGAGTTGACAGGAGCGTGAATAGGCATCGATGATTGGTTTCGCACGATCAAACACTGCTGCATCGCCACCACACATGACCGTCAACACGCCATTTTCAGCGCCAGCTTGGCCACCTGAAACAGGTGCATCCACAAAGCCAAATCCACGGTTTGATGCTTCTTGATCAAGTTCGCGCGCCGCCTCTGCGCTTGCTGTGGTGTGATCTACAAAAACCGCGCCTTTAGCGATTGCGTGGAACGCCCCATTTTCCCCAATTGTTACTTCGCGCAAATCATTATCATTGCCAACACACGCCAGCACAAAATCGGCACCTTCAGCGGCCTCTTTCGGCGTTGGCGCCATAGCACCGCCATAGGTTTCAACCCATTTTTCAGCCCGGCTTGCGGTGCGGTTGTAAACGGTGACGTCGTGTCCAGCGCGTTGCAAAAAGCCTGCCATCGGCGCACCCATGACGCCCAAACCAATCCATGCCACTTTACTCATGTCAGTACCCTTTGCTCAATGTAGGAAGATCTCAATGCGTGCGAAGCT
>CAJXLH010000003.1 GCA_913055925.1 uncultured Maritalea sp.
CTTGAGGATATTAAGCGCCAAATGGATTTTGATCCAAATGAGTTGGAGCGAACTGAGGAGCGATTGTTTGCTTTGCGCGCTGCCGCCCGAAAACACAATGTAAGCTGTGACGAGCTTCCAAATGTGCTGTCTCATTACGAAACTGCGCTGACCGATATCGAAGAAGGCGATGAGAAACTCGTTCAACTTGAAACGGCCTTAAAGGAAGCCGAAACCAAATACCACGCGGCAGCATCCAAGCTTTCTGAACGGCGACTTGTGGCAGGCAAAAAGCTGACTGAGGCAGTGGAAAACGAGTTGCCGGACCTCAAACTTGGTCAAGCGCGGTTCATTGTCGATATGCAGGTCGATCAAATACGCGAAAGCAAGTCCGGTTATGATGTGGTAGAGTTTCACGTTCAAACAAACCCGGGCACGCATCCGGGGCCGATGATGAAAGTTGCTTCGGGCGGTGAATTGTCGCGCTTCCTGTTGGCGTTAAAAGTGGTGCTTGCTGACAAGGGCTCAGCGCCAGTTTTGATTTTTGACGAAATTGACACTGGGGTAGGCGGCGCCGTGGCTGACGCTATCGGGAAACGGCTCGCGCTTCTTTCGAACAATGTGCAAGTGCTCGCGGTCACCCACGCGCCTCAAGTGGCTGCGCGTGCCACGCGGCACTTGTTGATTGAAAAGCAAGTGGTCGATAATGGCGCACATACCCGAACCCATGTTGCTGAGCTTAGCGATGCGCTTCGTCGCGAAGAAGTGGCGCGCATGCTTGCGGGGTCGTCGATCACAGATGAAGCACGCGCAGCGGCGCACAAGCTAATTGATGAGGTTTCCGCATGAGCGAGCAAAAGGCTGTTGCTGATCTAACGCCTGACGAAGCAGCGCAAGAGCTTGCCGTGTTGGCGACAGAGATTGCCAAACACGACGCGGCCTATCACCAAAATGATGCGCCGATTGTTTCAGACGCTGAATATGACCAATTGCGCAAGCGTAACGAGGCGATTGAAGCTGCCTTTCCTAGCCTTATACGAGACGATAGCCCAACAAAACGGGTTGGTTTTGCCATCGCAGACGGCTTTAAAAAGGTGCAACATCGCGTGCCGATGCTATCGCTTGGAAATGCCTTTTCAGATGACGACCTCGCGGATTTTGTAGATCGTGCGCAACGCTTTTTCTCTAAAGACGCTGGGCTGGAACTGGCTTTTACAGCGGAACCAAAGATTGATGGTCTTTCTGCCAGCCTTCGCTATGAAAATGGCGTATTTGTGCAAGGGGCAACGCGGGGTGACGGTGCTGAAGGCGAGGACATTACCGAGAACCTGAAAACCATCAAAGATATTCCGCAAAAGCTTGTCGGGGACGATGTGCCGGAAGTGTTTGAGGTGCGTGGCGAGGTTTATATGTCGCACGCGGATTTTGAAGCGCTCAACGCTTCATTGGAAGCTGAAGGCAAGCAAACCTATGTTAATCCACGTAACACAGCAGCAGGTTCGCTGCGCCAGCTTGATCCGAACATAACCGCCAAACGCAATTTGCGGTTCTTCGCTTATGCTTGGGGCGACAATTCTGCGTTACCAGGTGAAACGCAGATGGATGTGGTCGATGCGTTTGCGCGGTGGGGCTTCAAAACGAACCCTTTAATGAAACGTGTTTCAACTGTTGAAGAGATGGTGACACACCACACACTCATCGGAGAACAGCGTGCCGAATTGGGTTATGACATCGATGGAGTTGTGTTCAAGCTGGATCGGCTTGATTTGCAAGCTCGATGGGGTTTTGTCGCACGCGCGCCGCGCTGGGCGATTGCGTTCAAGTTTCCAGCGGAAAAAGCCACAACAATCCTCGAAGATATTGAAATTCAGGTTGGTCGCACCGGCGCGCTCACGCCGGTTGCGAAGCTTAAGCCTGTCACCGTAGGCGGTGTGGTGGTGTCCAACGCAACGCTTCACAATGAAGATGAAATTGAGCGCAAAGGCGTGATGATTGGCGACACGGTGACCATTCAACGGGCAGGGGATGTTATCCCGCAGGTGCTGGGTCCTGTTCTTGAAAAACGTCCCTCTGACGCACGTGCATTTGTGTTTCCGACACATTGTCCGATTTGTAACTCGCCTGCCGAACGCGAAATCAACGAAAAAACTGGCAAGTTGGATGCTGTGCGCCGTTGCACGGGAGAACTGATTTGCCCGGAGCAAGCCGTGAACCAACTCAAGCATTTCGTATCTCGAGACGCGCTCGATATTGATGGTTTGGGTTCAAAACAGGTAGCCGCTTTCTACGACGAGGGGCGCATTAAGTTCGCCGCTGACATTTTTACGCTGAAAGAACGCGACGCTGAAAGCTTCAAGAAGCTTAAGGACCAAGAAGGCTGGGGCTCAACCTCGGTTCGAAAGCTGTTCGATGCGATTGATGATCGCCGCTCACCGGAACTTGATAAATTCATCTTTGCGCTTGGTATTCGGCATGTCGGCAGCACCACCGCAGCCATGTTTGCGAAAAATTTTGGTCGCTTTGAAACATGGATGCAGGCTTGTGTGGACGCAGGCAATGGCGATGCTGCCGCCCGCGAGAGCCTTCTCGCAATCGATGGGATTGGTGAGACCGTTGTTCAGTCTGTTGTTGGCTTTTTTGCCAATGAGCAAAACCGCGAGGCGATTGATGCTTTGTTAGCGCAGGTGAAGCCACAAACTTATGAAGTTGCCTCGGCTGATGAAAGCCCAGTTGCGGGTAAAACGGTGGTGTTCACCGGTTCACTTGAGCAGATGTCTCGATCCGAAGCCAAGGCGATGGCTGAACGATTGGGCGCGAAAGTTTCAGGCTCAGTGTCTTCGAAAACTGATTTGTTGGTTGCCGGTCCAGGGGCGGGATCAAAGCTCAAAAAGGCGCAAGATCTTGGTGTTGAAACAACCGATGAGAATGGTTGGTTTGAGTTGATCGGCCAATCACCTAGTTAGATTTGTGCAATTTTATCCAAGACCTCCTTTGCGATATTGCGTAGGGTTGGATCATGGAGATGATCAGCGAGAATACATCGACCGAGATTGAACTCACCAAAGGTGAGCGCGCGACCATTTGGCGTGACGAGGCCTATGACAGCCTTGAATGCCTAAAGGCGACGTTTCTGCGGCATGAATTTGTTCCACATACCCACGATACCTTCGTTATTGGCGCAGTGGTCTCCGGCTATCAGCGGCACAAGCTAAAAGGCACAGAATCGATCGGTGGACCGGGATCGGTATTTATGCTGAACCCGGAAGACGTGCATGATGGCCGCCCGCTTTATGATGGGTACACCTATAAGATGTTTTATCCATCCGTGAATTTGATGGATGAGATCGCGCGGGATCTTCCGGGGAATAACACAGCCGGATCGTTGTTTTTCAGGGAATTGATGTGCACCGATAAGCGGATCGCGAAGGGGCTTTTGATCGCCCACAAAGTGCTTGAAAGCAGCAATGATCCTTTGGAAAAAGACGAGGCTTTGTTCCGCTCTATGGGCGCGCTGATAAAGCGATATGGCAGCTGGTCCACAGAAGTTGGACAATCGCGCGAACCGCAAAAGATAGCGCGGGTTTGCGAATATATGCACGCGCATTTTGGTGAAGAGTTGAACCTTGAAATGCTGGCAAACATTGCAGGCATGAGCCGCGCCTACTTTATTCGTGTTTTCTCAAAACACATGGATCAAACGCCCCACAGCTATCTAACGGATATTCGTATCCGCGAAGCTCGTAAAATGTTGCACAACGGGGCGGACCCTTCAAGTGTGGCAATAGACTGCGGTTTTTTTGACCAGCCTCACCTTAATCGCCAGTTCAAGCGCCGCATTGGCATTTCGCCCGGTGCCTACAAGAGCATGCAGCTCGCCTAACAAATCGGATTTCTTTATGGAAGCGTCAACAACAGCACCAGAAGTGCGTTCAGATTTTGCCGAAGGTCTTCGGGCCATCGCGCCATTGGTGATTGCTGCTCTGCCCATCGGATTGGTGTTTGGTGCGCTTGCGGCACAAAAAGGGTTGTCGCCTTTTGAAACCATGTTGATGAGTTCGGTGGTTTTTGCTGGGGGTTCACAATTTGTGGCGATTGATTTTTGGGCCGACCCAGTGCCTTGGGTTGCCATCACCATTAGCGCGCTTTTGGTGACTATCCGTCACGTTTTGATGCCAGCTTCACTCGGCACCAAAACGCGGCAGATGAGATTTGGCAAACAACTCATTGCATATGGCTTTTTGGCTGACGAGGTTTGGGCCTTGTCAGAGCACCGAGCGCGCAAGGGGAGGGTAAGTTTTCCCTTTATGATGGGATTGGCGCTGCCGTTTTATCTCAATTGGCTCGTCATGACAGGCGTGGGTGCCAGTTTGGGTACTTTGTTGGCTGACCTTGATCCCGCGAAATGGGGATTTGATTTTGCATTCCCAGCCATTTTCATTGGCCTCATAATGGGTTTTTGGCAAGGCAAGAAGACCGCAGCGATATTAGGGGCCAGCGGGTTAGCGGCGGTGGCTTGCAAATGGTTTGTGCCAGGCGCTTGGTACATCGCTGCGGGTGCTGTCGCAGGTGTGGCAGTGGCCGCCATCACAGCCTCTGACGAAGCAGAGGTCGTATAGTGGAGACGTTTTTTCAAACCGATAGTCTGACATTGCTCGCCATTCTTGGGATGGGCGTTGCTACCTATCTCACACGAATTTCGGGCCTTGTTTTGCTGCGATTTGTCGAGCTTCGTGGACGAACCCGCGCGGCCTTGGAAGCTGTTCCTGTCGCTGTTCTCATGTCCGTAATCGCGCCGACCATCCTTGCAACTGGCCCAGCCGAAAGCGCTGCTGCGATTGTTACCCTTATCGCCGCGTTGCGCCTCCCCCTCTTGGGCGTTGTGGTGGTCGGCGTGGTCTCTGCCGCTTTGTTCCGTATGTTGTTTGGCGCGGTTTAAAGGAAACCCATTAGCGACCCAACTGCGCCGCCTAGAATGACCAGCAACCAGGGCGCAATCCTGAATACTGTCAGCAAAACAAAAGCGACAGCGACGAAGGCAAAGTCAAGCGTCGTGTTGACAGTGCTTTGCCATATGGGCGTATAGAAAGCCCCTGCCAGCAAGCCAACTACGGCAGCATTCGCACCCGCAAGCAACGGCTTCGCCCATGGTTGCGCCCGTAATTGCTCCCACCTCGGCAAAATGGCGTAAACCAGCAAAAAACCGGGTAAGAAGATTGCAAGAGTGGCCAGCGCAGCCTGCCAAAGGCCGAGTGGCAACGGTGCACTAGCTGTTCCCAAAAATGCGGCAAAGCTAAAAATAGGCCCCGGCGCTGCTTGGGTTAGGCCATAGCCGGCAAGGAATGCATCTCGGTCAACGATACCTGTGCTTACCATCTCCGTTTCAAGAAGCGGCAACACAACGTGCCCGCCGCCAAAGACCAGTGCGCCGGCGCGGTAGAAACTATCCAAGAGTTGGATTTGAAAATTCGATGTGACTTGGCTGAGGGCGGGAAGACCCAACAACAGTGCTGCAAAAAGAACAAGTGAAACGTTCGCACCGAGCGTTTTGCCAGTTACCTGAGCACCGATTGGTTTGGCCCCAGTTGTTGACTTTTCAATGAAAAATAAGCCAATTGCGGCGCCGAAAATGATCGCGCCGATTTGGCCCAACGCCCCGGCTACAAGGGTGACAATCAGTAAACCAACGACGGCGATTGCTGCTGTGATTTTGGTTTTACACAACGACATAGCCATGCCCAAAATGGCGTGAGCCACAACCGCTGTTGCGACGATTTTTAGTCCACTTATGAGCCCTGGACCAAAAACGTTCGCGAGTGTTTCGGTGTAAAGCGCCGCGAGGATCAGATAGATCGCAGAGGGTAGGGTGAAACAGATGAAAGCGGCCAGTCCGCCAAGCAAGCCCGCGCGTTGAACGCCTAAACCAAAGCCAACTTGCGAGCTAGAAGGGCCCGGCAAAAACTGACAAAGCGCGACTAAGTCTGCATATTCACTTTCGCTGAGCCATTTTCGTTTTTCAACGAACTCGGCGCGGAAAAAGCTCATATGCGCAACGGGTCCACCAAAAGAGGTGAACCCGAGTTTTGTAAATGCGGCAATGATCTCTTTAATGCGCGACATAGCTCTTCCTTTGCCGCGAAATACTTAGAGCGGCTTTGTGGCCTCGGCCAACCAAGCCTTCTCATTATCGTCTAATTGTGACGCTGCGATTTCATAGCATTTGGCGTGATAATCATTCAGCCACGCAATTTCAGCTTCCGACAAAAGAGATTTGTCGATTAGGCGCTGGTCAATTGGCGTGAAGGTGATCGTTTCAAAAGTCAGGAATGGCGCTTCTTCGCTGCTCTTGTCGCTTTCAACCACCACCAAAAGATTTTCAATCCGAATGCCGTGGCTGCCTTCGAGGTAGTAGCCGGGTTCATTTGAAATGATGTTGCCAAGCTCAAGCGGTGCGTTATTGCGTGGTGACACGCCACATGGACCCTCATGCACGCCAAGGAAAGCACCAACGCCATGGCCGGTACCATGATTATAGTTCAGACCTTCAGCCCAAAGGAACTGTCGCGCCAATACGTCGAGATGCGCTCCGCTAGTTCCTTTGGGGAAATGTGCAACACTGAGCGCAATCATGCCTTTAAGAACGAGCGTAAAGTGCTTTTTTTGCGCGTCGGTCGCGGGCCCTGTTGCCATCGTGCGCGTAATGTCAGTTGTGCCATCGCGATATTGCCCGCCGCTATCCACAAGCATCAATTCGCCGGGGACTAGCTTTCGATCTGAATTGTCGGTCACGCGATAATGGCAAATCGCGCCATTGGGGCCAGAACCCGAGATGGTTTCAAAACTAATGTCCACCAGCGCGTTGGACTGACGCCGTGTTTGTTCAAGCTGTTTCACAATGCCAATTTCAGTGAGTTCGCCTTTTGGCGCTTCGTCATCGAGCCATTTGAGAAACTTCGCCATCGCACCCGCATCGATGCGCTGGGCTGTTTTCATGCCTTCGATCTCAATATTGTTCTTGCGCGACTTGATTACCAGCACAGGGTCGCCATCTGCGATGATGGTTGCGCCAGCTTCGGTTGCGACATTGGCGAGCTTGCTCGGTGCGGTGTTACCGTCGAGCCAGACTTTGTTGCCGCTAGATAGCTCAGCAATGTGCTTAACTAGCTCTTCGATTGGGCGCAGCTGCACCACATCGCCGAGTTCGGTCTTTAGCTCATCGGTAATCTTAGCGGGTTGTAAGAAGAGCGATGCGCTAGCGTCTGCATTCACCACCGCGTAACCAAGCGTAACCGGCGTGTTAGGAATGTCTGAGCCTCGAATGTTGAACAACCAACAAAAGCTCTCTGGCAAGGTTAGCACCAGTGAATCGGCGCCTTTATCGGCGAGCATTTTTGCGAGTTCTTTGACCTTTTCGGCAGCGGATTTGCCTGTTTGCGCCAAAGATAGCCCATAGACTTTCTTGGTGGGCGGTGCAGGACGGTCAGCCCAGATTTTGTCGACAAGATTGTCGGTTTCCACGAGCGATATGTTGTTCTTTTCCAACGCCGCGCGCAAAGCTTTTACCGCGTTAGGTGTGTGCAGCCATGCGTCGAAGCCAACTTTTGCGCCATCGTTCAATGCATCTGAAAGCCATGCCTGTGCGCTATCTGGCTTCATGTCCACGCATTCAACAGCATTTGTGTCGGTTTGCTGCGGCGCTTGAATTGTGTAGCGGCCATCAATGACCAGCGCTGCGCGATCAGCGGTGACAATGGCGTAGCCTGCAGAACCTGTGAATCCTGTCATGTAGGCTAAACGCTCGTCGCCGGGCGGTACATTTTCGCCTCGGTGGGCATCGTCCCGCGGTATAATAAACGCATCAACGCCGGCGCTTTTCATGGCGTCGCGCAGCGCATCCAAACGCGGTTTGACCAATGAAGGGTCGGATTTCTCGTCAAAATGCTGCAACTGAATTGCGCGGTCATTTTCTAACATGTTTTGTGATCCCACTAGGCGAGAAGGGTATTCCAAAAACGCATGGCTGTGGTGCGATTTGGGTTCTACCTAAATTTTTTTACTGCGCTACATTGGTTTCAGGAATTGAAAAAAGCAACCCCACAAGTTGCACATTACGCAGGAGAATTATCAATGGCACAGACAGTTGGTCTTATTCGCAGTGTAGTCGACGCGATGGTGGAAGCACGTTCTAAAAAAGCAGAGCGTCAAGTTGCTGAGTTTTTGAAATCAAACGGTCGCGATGCGCTCGTTAATGATCGTCTTAACGGCTTCTAAGCGAAGCTAATTACGCCAAAGGATAGCTAAAATGGCTAAATCAGGTTTCTTTCGTTCAGTTGTAGATGCAATTGTTGAATCACGTTCAAAGCATGCAGAACGTGAAGTTGCGCGCTTTGTGGAAACACACGGTTACCGCAACCTTTTGAACGAAAAACGTTCAACTGACCTGTTCTAATTTCAGTTAGGCTTCGCGCTTAAACTGCAAAATTGTCCAGTCGCCCTTTTCGATACGCTCGAGAAGGGCGGTTTTGTTTTCGCTATAGGCTTTAATCACATCGTCTGCCTGACGGTTTAAAAGCCCTGCGAGAACAATACGTCCGTTCGGTGCGGTTTGCGCACAAATTTCAGGCGCCAGCTCAACCAGCGGACCGGCCAAAATATTGGCCAAAATCAGATCAAACGGTCCTTTGTCTGCAAAGATTTGGTGGTCCATCCCAGCCGCTGTTACGGCTTCGATCTTGTCAGCCACACCGTTAATCTTGGCATTGTCTGCAGCCACTTCAACGGCCTTTGGGTCGATGTCTGTTGCCAACACGGCTCTATCGAAACGTTTAGCGGCCGCAATGGCTAAAATTCCCGTGCCGGTTCCAAGGTCCAAAATGCGCGCAGGATCAATTTCAGGGTCATTCGCAATCTTCGAAATCGCCTCAAGGCAACCTTCTGTCGTTTCATGGTGGCCAGTTCCAAAGGCTTGTCCGGCATCAATTTTGATGGTGATCTTGCCGTCGGTCGAGACATCTTCGTCATGGCTGCCATGCACGTAAAACTCGCCGGTGTCGATGGATGAAAGACCTTCAAGCGAATGCGCAACCCAATCAATATCCGGCACCGGTTCGGCTGAAAACTCAATCTTGCCATCCAGCAGCTGCGCGGCCAGCGCGTTAAAGCGCTCAATGTCCGGCTCGCCTTCGCAAGTTGCCGAAAACTCCCAGTCTCCATCCGCATTTTCAAATGCAGAAGCCGACAGCACCAAATCCTCCTGCTCCATCACCGCGTCTGCCAGCGCAAAGGCTTCGTCTTTAGAAAGGGGAACAGAGATTTGGTTCAGGGACATGTTGAAGCTCCTACAGTTACAGCGGTTATGAAGTATTGGCAGAAAGGCGTCAAATTCTTTGACGACTCATGATGTGGGGGATATGTTGTTCATGTTATGTTCTGGTGGTGTTTATGAAGCTTGATGAGTTAGAGCGCTTCATCATTGAAGCAAAGTCGAATACATATGTTGCAGGTGGCGAACATACAGCCTCAAGCCGGAAAGGGTCGCACGACCTAGAATATATTGGCGGCGACTGGACTTACCTTGACAGCTATTTTGGTGGCACTGACTTTGTTGGCCAAGAGACAGTATGGTTCAAAGAAGAGCCAGTTTGGTCAATGTGCTACTACGGACAAATCCTTGAACCAGACGAAATTGACGCGCAACGAGCTGGCGAGACCATCTTGGCGGCGCTCAGCGCAATGTATGCGCAGGGTCGTTTTCTGGGTGGTTTTTCATGGTCGGGACCGCACGGTGATTACAATGACCGGTCAACCGGCGATGTTAGCGCATTTGAAGGCATTGAGTGTATCAAGCGCGGTAGTAAGTCGTTGTATAAATTGCGTTATTTTGGCGGTTTGATTAAACCCTAAGCGCGTTTGATAAAGCTTTCGAGCACCTTTTTGCGCCCGACTGATGGAAAGTCAATGGTCAGTTTGTTGCCATCGACGGCCATTACAGTGCCTTCACCAAATTTAAGGTGAAGCGCTTTGTCGCCGATGCTGAATGTTGATGAGCTGGCCTTTGCGCCTGAACGCACTACCAGCTCGCCTTCGATTGTGGGGCCGCGATCATAGGCGCGTGATTTGTGTTGCTTTTGAGCACGCTGCCAACCCGGCGTTTCGTATACGCTGTCAAACGGGTCTTTTGTATCAAAGCGCGAGGCGGTGTTGCGACCGCCATAATTGTAGCCACCATAGCTCGAACCGGTGTCTTTAACTTCCACCGCATCGGCGGGCAATTCGTCGAGAAACCTTGATGGAATGGCCGACTGCCAAAGCCCATGTATGCGCCGGTTTTGCGCAACTGTCAGTTTCGCGCGTTTTTTGGCGCGGGTAATGCCCACATAGGCAAGTCGACGCTCTTCCTCGAGGCCGGTGCGTCCAGCTTCATCAAGCGAGCGTTGGTGTGGGAACAGACCTTCTTCCCACCCAGGCAGGAATACGGTGTCGAATTCCAGACCTTTTGCTGCGTGCAGCGTCATAATGGAAACCGCGTCGTCGGCATTTTCGCCAGAATCGCGTTCCATCACGAGGGAAACGTGCTCCAAAAATCCGCCAAGCGTGTCGAACTCTTCCATGGAGCGTATAAGTTCTTTCAAGTTCTCCAAACGACCGGGTGCGTCGGCTGAGCGATCATTTTGCCACATTTGCGTATAGCCACTTTCGTCCAAAATGGCTTCAGCAACCTCAGCATGGGGCAGATTTTGAAAACGGGTGGCCCAATCGTCGAACTGCGAAATCAGCATCCGCAATGTTGAACGTTGCTTGGGCTTTAGCTCGTCGGTTTCAATCAAGTCGCGTGTTGCCTGGATCAGCGGCACATTGGCCATGCGCGCTGCGTCGTGCAATAGGCGCACCGTAGCATCACCTAGACCCCGCTTCGGTACATTGACGATGCGCTCGAAAGCTAAATCGTCTGACTGTTGGGTTGCAGCACGGAAATAGGCGAGGGCATCGCGGATTTCCTTGCGTTCATAAAAACGCGGACCACCGATCACGCGGTAGTTTAGCCCCAGCTTGATGAAACGTTCTTCAAACTCGCGCATTTGAAATGACGCGCGCACGAGAATCGCCATTGAATTGAGCTTATGGCCCTGGCGCTGATATTGCTCAATCTCCTCGCCAATATGGCGGGCTTCTTCTTCAGAATCCCAGAC
This sequence comes from uncultured Maritalea sp., assembly GCA_913055925.1. Lineage (GTDB taxonomy): Bacteria > Pseudomonadota > Alphaproteobacteria > Rhizobiales > Devosiaceae > Maritalea. The sequence goes on from CAJXLH010000003.1 coordinate 11,166, forward strand.
GGACGTCACCGAAACGGGTTCACCTTCTTCGCCCACATCAGTTTGTAAGGTTTTACCCAAGCGGTCTTCATTGTGCGAGATCAAATGAGATGCAGCGCGCAATATTTTTGATGTTGAACGGTAGTTGCGTTCGAGGCGAATAACTTTTGCGCCAGGGAAATCTTTTTCAAAACGCAAAATGTTGTCGACTTCGGCGCCGCGCCAGCCATAGATGGATTGGTCGTCATCCCCCACCACGCAGACATTTGAGTTACCTTGCGCCAACAGCCGTAGCCACAAATATTGTGCAACGTTTGTATCTTGATACTCGTCCACAAGCATATAGCGGAAGCGTCGATGATATTCCGCCAACACATCTGCATTGTCTTTGAGTAAGCGGATACATTCGAGCAGCAAATCGCCAAAGTCGGCCGCGTTCAATACTTTCAATCGAGCTTGATAGTCCGCATAAAGTTTTGCGCCTTTGCCATTCGCAAAAACGCCTGCGTCGGATTCTTTGAGTTGACCTGGTTGTAAGCCTTTGTTTTTCCAACCATCGATCATGTGCGCCAATTGGCGTGCCGGCCAGCGCTTTTCATCCACATTTTCAGCCTGCAAAAGCTGCTTTAAAAGCCGGATTTGATCGTCCGTATCAAGGATGGTGAAGTCGGATTTTAGCCCAACTAGCTCAGCGTGACGGCGCAAAATCTTTGCGCCAATCGAGTGAAAGGTGCCCAGCCACGGCATACCTTCAATTGACCCGCCGACAAATTTGCCGATCCGGTCTTTCATCTCGCGCGCGGCTTTATTGGTAAAGGTCACCGCCAAGATCTCTTGAGTGCGGGCTTTGCGTGTCGCCAAGATATGCGCAATGCGCGTGGTCAGCACCCGCGTTTTGCCGGTACCAGCGCCAGCGAGCACCAAAAGTGGACCTTCGGTGCTTTCAATCGCGTCTTGCTGCTCAGGGTTTAACCCTTCAAAATAGCGAGGTGCGCCGCCGCCAAATTGTGACGTAATTGGTCCGGGTTGGGAACTGGGCGCTTTGCCTGGTCGTGCACTCATCAAATTTTGACTTTACCAAAGCTCGAATCTTGTTTTGTTCTTTATAGGTCAGTTGCAAAAATTTGTATATGCAGATGCTGACACATGTCTGTCGCGCAATTGTCATCGGACTGTAATTGGCGCAACCTAATCGGGGTGCGGGTTTAACTCACGACAAAGGGAACCGCACAAATGAAGTCCATTCACCTTTTGGGCGCGGTAGCAGTAAGCGTTGCATTTGCTTACTCAAATGCTGCATTGGCAGAAAATAACTTCAACCGCATCGCAAGCTTTGAAGTTAGCACAAACATTCCAGCCAACATGGATGCGAACAGCGAATCGTCATCCGAAATCATTGCCGCGACAGAAGACGGCATGATGCTGATTTACACAGATAGCCCGCTTGAAGCATTGGGCTTTATCGATATTGCTGATCCATCGGCGCCGAAGCCAGCGGGCTTGATGAAGCTTAATGGTGAACCAACATCTGTTTCGGTTGTTGGCGGTAACGCGCTAGTTGGCATCAACACATCAAAATCATTTGTGGAGCCTTCAGGCCATTTGGCGCAAATCGATATTGCAAGCAAATCGGCTGTGGCTACATGCGACCTTGGCGGTCAGCCTGACAGTGTTGCTGTTTCAAACGACGGCAAGTTTGCTGCGGTTGCGATCGAAAATGAACGCGATGAAGATTTGAACGATGGCGAAATTCCGCAGTTGCCAGCGGGCACAGTGACCATTTTCAATTTGGAAAATGGTACAGTTCTTTGCGACAGCAAGAAAACTGTCGATTTGACTGGCTTGGCTGAAATCGGCGGTTCTGATCCTGAGCCAGAATTTGTTGATTTCAACGACATGAACGAAATTGTTGTTTCCATGCAGGAAAACAATCATTTCGCCGTTATTGATGTGGCAAGCGGCGAGGTGGTTTCGCACTTCAGCGCTGGCGCTGTTGATCTTGAACATATCGACGTTGACGAAGAACGCGCATTCACATTTGACGGCGCGCAATCGCAGCGTTTGCGTGAACCGGATGCGGTGAAGTGGTTGGATGACAATCGTTTTGTTGCCGCCAACGAAGGCGATTACAATGGCGGATCACGCGGGTTCACCATCTACAATAAAGATGGCAGCGTTGCTTTTGAGTCAAACACTTCGCTCGAAATTCTTGCCGCCCGTGCTGGTCACTATCCAGAAAAGCGTTCAGGCAACAAAGGTGTAGAGCCTGAAGGTTTGGCCACAGGCACATTTGGCGATGACACATATTTCTTTGTGCTTCTCGAGCGTGCATCGCTTGTTGGTGTTTATAAAGACACGGGCGCGGCACCAGAATTTGTGCAGCTTTTGCCTTCAGGCATCGGCCCAGAAGGCGCGCTAAGCATTCCGTCACGCAATTTGTTTGTTTCCGCAAACGAAGTGGATTTGATCGAAGATGGTGGCGTGCGTTCGCATGTGATGATTTATGAATTGCAGGACGCGCCAGCGGCTTATCCGCAAATCATGTCTGAAATGGCAGATGCACATCGCCCGATTGGCTGGGTTGCACTTTCTGGTTTGGTGGCAGATGCATCAGAGCCAGGCAAGCTTTATGCAGTGAATGACAGCTTTTTGCGGGCACAGCCTTCGATTTATGAAATCGATGCTACAGCGCATCCGGCAAAAATCACCAAGCGCATCGGTGTAACGCGCGATGGCGCGCCAGCACAAAAGCTCGACCTTGAAGGGATCACGCTTGATGGTGAAGGCGGTTTCTGGTTGGCATCTGAAGGTCGCACTGACCGTTTGACGCCGCACGCGCTTTATCACGCTAATGCCAAAGGCGAGATCAAAGCAGAAGTGCCATTCCCAGCCGAACTGCTTGCGGTTGAAAAACGCTTTGCGTCTGAGGGTATCACACGCGTTGGTTCAGGCGACGACATGGTGTTGTGGATCGCCATACAGCGCGAATGGCAAGATGATCCAAAGGGTCAAGTGAAGCTGGTTTCATATAAGCCATCAACAGGCGAGTGGGGCGCCGTGCGCTACCCACTAGAAACGCCGACAAAAGGTTGGGTTGGTCTTTCAGAGATCACCGCTTATGGCGATTATGCCTACATTGTTGAGCGTGACAATCAAATCGGTTCGGACGCCAAAATCAAAAAACTCTACCGCGTCAAACTCTCAGACATGGTGCCTGCTGCGCTGGGCGGTGATTTGCCCGTTGTTGAAAAAGAGTTGGTGCGTGATTTCTTGCCGGACCTCAAATCTTTGAACGGCTATGTTCAAGACAAGATTGAAGGCTTTGCCAGCGATGCAGCGGGTGAGGGCTTTGCCATCACAGACAATGACGGTGTTGATGACCACTCTGGCGAAACATTGTTCTTCTCAATTGGTAAAATGTAAGCCGCACTAAAAACAGTGAAATGCGTGCGCCCGGGCCTATGGCTCGGGCGTTTTTTATGTGAAATTGTGCAAAATTGAGGAGGCGGTGGTGTCGGCGATTGAAGCGATTTTGTTTTTTGATGGGAAGCATGTTGATCAGCTCAAGTCAGCGGTGTCCTCTGGCATCGACGAAGCGGAGTGGGGCGACGTCGCCTCGTTCTTTGATCATGACGAAGTCCGTTATCAAACTGCATCCACTTGGTTGGTAAAGGCCGCGCTTGAAAAGGCGCAGGCTGTTCCGTCGTTGGTAATTGGAAAGCTTTTGCAATCGGCGAAGGACTTCGCCGATTGGGAAGCGAAGTTGCATTTCTTGCAGTCTATTCAGTACTTTGATGCCTCTGCTGGTGAGCGCCAACAGTTTTTGCAAATCGTGCAAAGTCTCGAGGGTGACAAAAAGGTGCTCGTCAATGTTTGGGCGCTGGACGCATTTGTACGACTTGCCGCGCAGGATCCGGCATTGACCAAAGACTGTGCCGTAAAACTTGATGTGGCGTTGAACCACAAAGCCGCGTCAATGCGCGCCCGTGCGCGAAATCTCCTTAAAGAGTTCCCGCAGTTCGCGCGCTAGCTTTTCACGACACCTTCGACCAATTGGCTCATTGCCTTGATATATTTGTCAGGATTGCCGCCATTGGAAACTGCGATTGCCGCGCGGTCAAAAGCTGCGGACAACAGATCGGCTGTGGTTTCAACTTCGTCATTATTCCCGCCCATGGCGGCTTTAAGACCGTTCACCAGTTCTTTGTGTGCTGCGCCATTGTCGATGCTTCGCATTTTTTCTGTGCCAAGCACGGCCGGTCCGATTTCCAACAATAGCTTGGTGCGACCTGGACTTTGCATGGCGTGGATATAGGCTTTTGTGCCACTCAATAAGGATTGAAGCGGGGCAGACACATCTATGTCGGCCTTTTGAATTTCAGTGGCCACTTCGCCTGCTTCTTCCAACAACACTGCAAACAGAAGATCCGCTTTGTCTTCAAAATGGTGATAGAGCGCACCGCGCGTAACGTTCGCGTGTTTTACAATCGCGGGCGTGCCTGTTTCCGCATATCCGTTCTCAACAAAGAGCTCCCTTGCAGCGCCGATCAACTGACCACGCGTTTCTTCTGTGCGTTCTTTGTTCGATTTTCGACTTTTTTCTTGCATACATGCAGCCTGTATGTTTATTTGTGTTTGCATACAGAGTGTATGTTTTTTTGAATTGGAGGTAAACCCATGAAAACAAGTTCTTATTATCCAGTGATTATGACCAACAACGTTGGCGACACCGTTGCCTTTTATCGCGATCACTTCAATTTCGCGCCAACATTTGAAAGTGACTGGTATGTCCATTTGCAATCGCAAGATGATCCGTCCACAAACGTTGCCATTTTGCAGTTTGATCATCCCACGGTGCCGGAACAGGCGAGGGCACAGACGGCAGGGTTGATCCTTAACTTTGAAGTTGAAGACTGTCGCGCCGAATATGAGCGCTTGAAAAAAGCTGATTTGCCTTTGCTCTTGGACATTCGTGATGAAGCGTTTGGTCAGCGGCATTTTATCACGGCTGATCCGAACGGCGTGATGATTGATGTTATTCAACCCATCCCGCCAAGTGCGGAGTTTGCTGCCCAATATGATCCGTCGGCTTTGCCGCAATAGCATTGTCTCAAACGCAAAGCATACCCTTACAAGCATTCTTGCGGCGCCACTGTGTCCACGTGACAGGCGCTGCAACGCGAAAGTAAAGCCTACAAATGCTCTTCGCGACTTTGGTCGACCAGAGCTTTGTTGAAGCTGGCGAGTGCGCCGACATGGGTGACCCAGCCGACTTGCCTCATGCGTTTGCCGGTGCCTTCCATCACGGGTAGGCGGCTTTTATGGGTGGCGTCAAATGCGCGCAACGCGTTTTCAAGCGTGTCGTTGGACTTAAGCCAAGGCTTGCCGGAAAGAATGTCAAACGGTTCTTCTTCGCCATCCTTGTCGAACGGGGTCATGAAATCGCGCACGCGGAAATATTTTACAAAGTGCTTGTGCGGCCCTTCTTCCAACATGATGCCGCGAGTGTAGAGTTGCCAATAGAAGAAACTCCGGCCCATCACTGCTTGGCTTATGCCGGTGGAAATGGATACGGCAAACAACAGCGCGATTGAAAAAGCAAAACCGCCCGTCAGTTCGAAAATCATTACGGTCGTCGAAATGGGCGCACCTAGCACCGAAGCGGCTACCGCGCCCATGCCGATGATCGCATAAAGCGCCTCGGATGATGCAAGCTCGGGGAAGACACTTGCCGCCATCACGCCGAACGCGCCGCCTGTCATGGCACCCAGATAAAGCGCGGGTGAGAAGATCCCACCGCCCATCCTTGAGGCGAGGGTGATGGCCGTCGCTGCAGTCTTTGCAATGATAAGCGCAAGCAATGTGCCTAACGACCAGAAGTTGGTGAGGGCCGCATCAGTTGCTTCATAACCAACGCCCAATATTTGCGGGAACATGAGGGCAATGAGTCCGACACAAAAGCCGCCAATCACCGGTCGCCAATAGTCTTTTATGCGGAAGTGCCGTGCCACCCAGTCGGTGCCAATTAGCGAAGTTTGGAAGCAAATCGCCACAACTGCACAGGTGATGCCCAGAAGCGCGAAGGCTGGAATTTCCCAATAGGAGGTGATTTGAAAGTCTGGCACCAAGAAGGCTGGATTGTCGCCAAACCAGGCGCGCGACATGGTCGATGCGATTACGGCTGCAATCACCACAGGCACGAAAGCGGACATGGCAAAATGGCCAAGAATAACTTCGTGCGCAAACAGTACGCCCGCGATCGGCGCGTTAAAGCTTGCTGAAATCGCTGCCGCCACGCCGCAGCCGAGCATGATACGCCGCGCAGAAGGGGGGAGCTCGAAATAGCGAAATAGGGCCTTGGAAACCGACGCGGCAAAATAAACCACTGGTCCTTCACGGCCTGCACTGCCGCCAAAACCTAGTGTGATCGCAGAAATGCTTGTGCCGATAATTGCTTCTTTTAGCGAGAGTTTTTTGCCATCATGCGCACGGGCTTCAATAACGTCCGCAACGCCGCCGTGCCGCGATCGCGGTCGGAAGAAGATGATCATGCCCACCAAAATGCCGCCGACTATTGGCCCTCCCATGGTGAAGTACCAAGGCAGTTGCGACAATCGATCTAAGAAGCGTTCGGAAGTTGTGCCAAGCCACAAGAATTGAAGCCAACCGATTGAAAGTCGGAACAAAATGGCTACTGCGCCGCCGGCAATTCCGGCACCAATGGCCAAAAGCCACATTTTAGGCTGTTGAGCAGTTTGAAAGGCGGCCAGGTGAGGTTGCACCCAACGGTAGACGACGCGATAAATCAGACGGGCGTTTTTTGCCATTTTTCTCCGCGCGATCCCCCTAAAACCGCTGCTTTTCTCCCTTCGGTGATAGGCTTGATTTGGGGGGCGTGGCAAGGGCAAAACCCTAAATCGCACAATTCATTGCCGATGATTGTCTGTAAAGCTGCGTATTTTAACGTGACGAACGGCTTGGAAACGCTTAGGATTTTGAAAAAAACGGAATAAATGCGGTCATCGCGGTGCTAAATCGGCTTTATATTGTTGTAGGCGTATTGTTGATCTTGCTGCTCACTGCAGCATTTCTGGTGCCGCGTTTTTATGATTGGTCGCCTTATCGCGAACGCATGGAGCAAATCGCAACAGATGCCTTGGGCACAGAAGTGCGAATTCAAGGTGATTTGTCATTTGTCTTATTGCCTCAGCCGCAAATGCACATGTCCAAAGTGCAGCTTGGCCCGCTCGAAAATCCATTTGTAGAGATTGAACGTGTCGATGCCAATTTGGCACTCATGCAGTTTTTCCGCGATCAGTATGATGTTCAAAAACTCGATCTGCGTGAGCCCATACTCAATATTGCGATCGCTGAAGATGGCGGCTTTGAGTTTCCAATAACTCTGTCCAATAATGGCGGGCGCAATAATGTCTCCATTGAACAAGCACAGCTGATCAACGGTTCGATTCTTTTCAGCGACAAACGTGCGGACGAGCATTGGCGGCTGGAAAACATAAATGGTGAGCTGTCAGCCGCGGGATTGCGCGGACCATTTGCTTTTGAGGGGCAAGGTGAGTTGGATCAGGCGCAGTATGATCTCCGGATCAACAGTTCTGATCTCAACCAAAAAGGTGACATTCGCCTTAAAACCTTTGTGTCGCCGCGTGATCAAGGGTTTTCAATCAGTTCAGAAGGCGTGCTTTCAACGGCCAGCCTGTCTCCATTTTATGACGGCGGGTTTCGGGTAAGCGTTGCACCCAGAAATCTTGAAGAAAATGAAGTGCGCGGCAACGCCCTATTTGAAGGCAAGATCCAGCTTGATCCAACGCGCTTGAAACTGACCGAATTCAGCGTTTTGCCAGATGAAAACCGTGCGGGAACGCGACTGACCGGCGCACTGGACGTCAGCTTGGGCGCGCAGCGCACATTTGAAGCCGTTGTTTCTGGTGGTGTTGTGCCACTGCTGCCGCAAGACGCATTGTCGCAAAGTGATGAAGACCCATATGCTTTAGTGACGTTATTGACGTCTTTGCCGGCACCACCACAGCTTGGCAATGTGGCCGGGCGACTTTCCATCGATGTGGCCGATCTAGGATTGAGGTCAACTTCACTACGCAATGTGCTTGTGGATGCAACGACAGACGGCGAAAGTTGGCAAATTGAACAATTGTCTGCGGGTCTAGCCGGGGATACGTCCATCAATCTTTCAGGCGTTTTAATCGAGGCCCAGGGCAATGCAGCTTTTGACGGCATGCTCGAAATGTCGACCGAGCGTTTGGATGCCTTGGCGCGCGCTTGGCGGTCATTTGGGGATCGCAACCCGCTGTTTGGCGCTACTGCGAGTTTGGCAACACAATTTGGCTTTTCGTCTAGTGGTGCGACATTTTCAAATGGGCTTTTAAAGCTGGATGACCAACAGATCCGATTAAACATCGATTGGCGTGAGGAAGATGTCCGACGTCTTGACATAAATGCAGAGCTTTCGGCATTTGGCGCCGATGCTTCAGCAAAATTGTTTGCCATGTTGCCTGATCCAAGTCGTCCATTGGCATTTAACAACTCATTCCCTACGGGCAAGTTCAGCGTGCGAGCGGACGAGCTTGTGGTGTCCGATTTGCCAACAGCTGGCTTAATAACTGAAGGCAGTTGGACCCAAGACAGCATTTTGATTGATCGGTATTCGATACGTGAGGCGCACGGCGTTCGATTGCAAGGTGCGGGCGAAATCCAGCTTGGCGAGGGCGGAGTTACGGCGTTGTTCGGATCGGCGCGGGCTGATGTAAATGATGATGGCGATCTGCCGAAAATTATCAATGCGCTTACAGGGCAAGAATTGCCATCGGGCGTCGCGGCGTTTGCCACACGAAATCGGCCCGCAAGGTTAGATTTGGAATTGAGCGCGCCAGAAAATGAAAGCCAAACTTTGTTTGTAACCGGCGACGCAAAAGACATTTTGGCAAGCGGCCAATTTGACTTTGGCGCTGGTATTTTTGGGGCGTTTTCGGCGCCATCTAGCGGTGAAATCGAATTCAAATCATCTAGCGCTGCCGCACTAGCAGAGCAATTTGGGCTAGATGCGGAGTTGTTTGAAACAACCGCAGAAGCAACCCTTAAGGGCGCATATAAAGGTACAATTGGTAACTCGGTTGAGGTTGCCATTGGGGCGCAGTCGGGAGAAGACGAGATTGTTTATCAGGGTTCCCTGATTGTCTCAAACCTTGGCAATGTGCGCGGCACGGGTGAGTTACGCTTTGCGCTTTCGAATACTGAACCGGTGTTCGAGCCGTTTGGGTTTAAAGGGTTCCCAATCCCCGCTTTGTCTGGCCGTGCTAAGCTTAAGGTTGCAGGCGCAAATGAGTTGTCCGTGACCGAAATTGTGGCGCGCGCAAGTGATGAAGATGTAGCTGGTAGTTTGAGCGTGCGACGGTTAGGAGATCGCCATGTGGTTGGCGGTGATTTAAAAGTTTCCCGCATCGACTTAAGTGGATTTGGCGTGTTGCTTGGTGGGCGCGCGGCGACAATTACGCCTGAGGGGGCGATATGGCCGAACGGACCATTTGCGGTCGTGGAAGGTGCGCGCAATAGTCGAGGGCGCGTTCATGTTGAAACGCCGATCGTACTTGTGAATGGCGGCACATTCTTGAGCGATGTTTCTTTCGATGTCAGTTGGACGCCAACCGAAAATCGGGTGCGCAACCTAATTGGGACGCGCGGGCAGGGCGAGGTGACGGCAGATATCTCGCTTTGTTGCTATGGCAGCACCGCGCAAAAGCAGATGTCAGGGCGCTTCTCATTTGAAGAGATCGATATGGATGATCTAGTGCCTGACGCCATTTCGGGTCGCATTTCCGGCGGTGTTTCGGGAAGCGGGCAGTTTTCCGGTATCGGTGCCGACTTTGCGGAGGTCATTTCTTCACTGGGCGGCGATGGCAGTTTCTCCGTTACCGGCGTCGCGGTCGAAGATTTCGATCCGCAGATTTTTGAAAAAGTAGCGGCAGTTCAAAATGTGCTCGAATTGGAAGCCGAAGAATTGGAACAAATCGTCCTTGAAAACTTAGAAGGCACCGCATTTGTGTCTCCGGGATTTGAAGGTTTGTTTAGAATAGCGGCGGGTCGCATTCTTTCCACAAACTTGGCGCTCGAGGATCAACAAACTCGGTTGTTTGGCGGCGCTAACTTGCGATTGAGTGACCTCGGGTTGGAGAGCAATTGGACTCTTTCCCCGACCCAAAATGTCGGTGATGGTTCTATCCTGAATGAAACGAACGCACGTGTGGATGTGGTGATCGGCGGGACGTTAAGTGAGCCTGAATATCGGATTGATATCCAACAAATGGTGGATGCTATTCAAGTTAAAGCCTTTGAGTTGGAAGTCGATCGTTTGGAAAAACTTCGCGCCGAGCAAGAAGCGCGTGCCAAAGCTCAAGCCGAAGAACAGCAGCGCCGCATGGCCGAGCAAGCCGCAGAGCTTGCCAAAGAAGAGGCGCGTAAGGCCGCCATCGCTGCAGAGGCTGAACGCATTCAACGTGAGAAAGCCGCTGCCGAAAAAGCTGCGGCGGAAGCGCTGGAGCAGAACAATAATGGTAGCGTGATTGAGTTGCCTGGTTTAACGGTGGGTGACGATCCGATCCTGTTGCTCGATCCGAATGAGCTGTTTGATCCGAACGCGCCGTTCGACCCAAGTGTCACCGATGAAGAAGTCCCGGTTGACTTATTGGGTGGAAACTAGTCCGCCGATTTAAGGTGTTTTAAGACGTGTAGCCGCAGCGCAGAGGCGAGGTTTGTTGTCTCGCGTGAGTTGTCGATCTCTTCAATCAACTTTGCCATCGACATATCACCTTGCGCGGCGATGGCCTCTAGCTCGGCCCAGAATTCTGGTTCAAGCGCTACCGATGTAGAATGACCTGCGATGTTGATGGATCGCTTTTTCATCAAAGCGCCAAGCGATTACTTTTTGCGGAAAGAGTCGAGGCTAACAACGTTTTCAGTTTCACCGTCTTCAGCGTCACCTTTGTCCGCTTTAGGTTCCGGTTCGTCACCAGTCGCTTCTGCGGTCGGCTCTTCGTCGTTCTCGCTGGCAACATGGATTTCACCGTCTTCATCAGCCACATCGAATTGAAGGCCAAATTGAACTGATGGATCGAAAAAGCCTTTAATGGACGAGAAAGGCACGTGCAACAGCTCTGGTTGGCCGTCGAACGAAAGACCCACCTCAAAAAAGCTGTCGGTGACTTTGAGATCCCAATATTGGTTCTGCAAAACGATGGTCATCTCATTCTCATATTGCTTCAAAAGCTTTTCTGAGATTTTGACACCCGGCGCCGTTGTGACGAATGAAATAAAGAAGTGATGCTCTCCCGGAAGACCTGTTTTTGCTACCTCGCTAAGCACTTTGCGCACAACGCCGCGAAGCGCTTCCTGTGCCAGTACATCATAGCGAATCAAGTCTTCAGACATCTGTCTTCCTTTGAAATCATCGAATCCGTTATCCGCCATATCAGCCTGAAATCCATTGCGATTGCAAGCGGATAGGACTTATTTCTACATCAAAGAGGAAATTAAATGCAGGTTTCTGTTGCCAGGTACCTGCGAACCCCGCCTAGACCTTGCTAGAGGCTAGGACTTCAATTCGAGGTGTCGAACCGCGTTACGCAGCTAGACGTGCCTCAGCGAAGTTGTCATTTGCAACTATCAAAATGGTCCGATACGGTGGTACCATGCCGAGCGAAAGACAACCCTTTACACCCTCGTCGATCCTATTTCGCCCCCATATTTCAGCGGCTTAGCTGAGTTTTGGTGGAGGCGCCGGGTACCGCCCCCGGGTCCGAATGGTTTATTACGATTTCCATTTATCGCCATAGCTGTTGCCAGCCCCCTAAATATAGGTACCTGCTGACAAATTGCAATCCAAAGATTGCCTTAAATCAGCTTTACACATCAATTCGTATATGGAATCGTCGTTATTGAAACAGTCGCTTCATCAACGACATTGCGGCACTTAACTGGGAGCAAGATTTATGAGCAATCACCTAGAAGAAATCCAAAAGTACGATGCGAAAGCAGACGCGGACATCGTAGCGAACATGGCGAAAACATATCGTCTTGTTTTGAGTAAGCGTGATAGCGCATATGTTGCTGTAAGCGACGCAGACGAGTTGAAAACTGTGCGTGAAAATTTCTTGAAAAAGAAGCTTGGCCTCACCGACAGCGACGACAAGTTGGATGCGATTATCGCTGACGTGGCTGAAGAAATGAAAGCAGATCGCATGAAAGAGCGTTTGACGTTCTATTATCTCTGCGCAAAGAAAGCCGGCAAATTGTCCGTGTTTTCATAAGGCTTTTTTGCTAATTTGAATTTCGAACGGCGTCTCACTTGAGACGCCGTTTTTTGTTTTGAGGTTTTACGTTTCCGCCGTCGGCCTTACAGGCCTACCCCGGAACCCCCGCCAATTTGCGCCAAACACCTATGTCTCCACAAGCGGTTTGCTTTGGAGTTGTCCAGTATAGATTGCAGGCACGAGGCGTTTGAGGTCTCGTCATCAGATTTATTATAATGAGACGCCAAACGCCTCGTGCAAATGACTTGCTGCAATTGATCAAAATAAACCCGGGGGGCTCACCCTTCTATCCCCTTGCTCACGCCATAGAACCGTGATGAAGAACGTTTACCGTTCTCGGCTCTAATGATTTTCATCGGTGATCATCAAACCACCAGCGGTTTACAGCTATCCTCGGCGTCGGACTGGTCTGTTATCCCAAAAGCGAAATGAGATCGTCTCTCATTTCGGTCATTCCCTTTCTTTAAGTCGATGCCGCAGTCGCAAGCGAACCTTGCTCACCGGCACCCCCGCCGACTGGTGCCAAACACCAAGTCAGCGTGTCAAACCCACCGCTCCCTGCTCGTCAGCAGGCTGCACGGTTTCAAGAAAGGTCGGAGCATTGTGCCACAGCTTTAGAAGGCGGGGATAAGTTTTTTGCAACTTGGTTGGACGTCTGCTATGCGGACAAACTAGCTTTTGGGTAGCGGGCATTTCAGGCTTATGTTAGTCGCTATCTGATGAGGTTTTAATGCGCGATGAAGATAACGTGAGAAATCAACGGTTGACCTGGCCTAAACTGCTCGGCGGATTGGCATTGATATATGTGCTCGCCCTTGCTGCGGAGCAGACGTTCTTAAACTACTATGTTTTTCCGCAGTTGCGGCAGCAAGTTCTTGATAGTTTGGACGTTTCTTCCTCCCCGTTGCCTCATGAAGATCGTTCAAAAGTTGGCAAATGGATCTTCGAATACGACGAGTTCGCGAGTCTTTGCAACTTGCGAAATTCATGTCTCGATGCAAACCCACTTCAAAACATCGATGAAGTCTATGTTTATGAAAGCGATGGGGACGTTTGGAAATTCGCAAGCGTGTGCCCGGTGGCACAGTGCGGTTCTTACGATGACCATCTCGTTTTGCGTAAAGATATAGATGTTGGACAGATGTTAGAAATGCAGCGCGGTGATATTACGCTCGATAACCCTTGTCCAGAAAGCACGTTCTGGGGATACAAGATACTTAGCTGTCGCATGGATGCCATTTTGAATCAAATGGCTGGGCGTCCGATCGGCCTTTTTTCACACTCAGTTTACCTCAAACTTTCTTACGCAGCCACACCTTTGAAAGTGATCGGATGGAAGCCAACATTGGTTGGTTCACTGCGAGTCAATTACGTGACGGGAGCTGTGGACGGCAATGTTGCGGAGCTCTTAAAAAATGAACTTTAGAGATCAACTAGAGTTCATGAAATATCAGACAATTGTACGTGGTGACAGTTTCTGATTTGCCGATGGCCAAAGTTTCGATGAATTCGAATGTCTACATTGGGCTCATAGCGGACGTCCGTAAACACCTTCCACGCAATCCTCACCAATTCCTCGCTGTTTTGTGATGAGCAGTGAAATGACAAGTTGCACGGTGTTTGCGTAGGTTGGCATCAACTCAAAGGAGACATTTATGAACCGTCGATCTTTTCTTGCTGTCACCGCGTCAACCGCCGCATTTTTTGCGTTGGCTGGCCGCTCGGCTTTTGCTTCCGATCCAATCTTTACTGGGCTGGTGCCGGGCGTCGCGGTAGCGGGTTATGACACCGTTGCTTATTTCACCAAGGGCATGGAAACCAAAGGTGATGAGGCGTTTAAGACCACCTATATGGATGTTGAATGGCGGTTCTCTTCGCAAGAAAACTTGGACATGTTCGTTGCCAACCCAGAAAAATACGCGCCGCAATATGGTGGTTATTGTGCCTTTGCTGCATCAAAAGGTTATTTGGCCAAAGGTGATCCAGAAGCTTGGACGGTTTACGAAGGCAAGCTTTATCTCAACTTCAACAAAGATGTGCGGACGCTATGGAAACAAGATATTCCGGGCAACATTGAAAAGGCAAATGCCAACTTCCCAGGGTTAATTGGTAAGTCGTAAAGACTCTCACATTTCCTGAGAATCATTTAGTTTGCGTCATATGCAGACTTATTTGAATCTACTCAGTCACGTTCTTGAAAACGGTGTGGACAGAGATGACCGCACCGGCACTGGCACGCGCGGCGTTTTTGGCTATCAGATGCGGTTTGACCTGCAAAAAGGCTTTCCGCTGCTGACCACCAAAAAACTGCACCTCAAATCCATTATCCATGAGCTTTTATGGTTCCTGATGGGCGAGACCAATATTGGCTACCTTAAAGAAAATGGTGTGCGCATTTGGGATGAGTGGGCCGATGAAGATGGTAATTTGGGACCAGTTTATGGGTCTCAATGGCGGTCATGGCCCGCGCCGAATGGCGAAAGTATTGACCAGATTGAACGTTTGATTGACGGCTTGAAGAACAATCCAAGTTCGCGCCGACATATTGTTACGGCATGGAACCCAGCGGAAATTGAAAATATGGCGCTGCCGCCTTGTCACTGTTTGTTCCAGTTCTTTGTTGCTGAGGGCAAATTGTCCTGTCAGCTTTACCAGCGTTCCGCGGATATTTTCCTTGGCGTGCCGTTCAACATCGCATCCTACTCGCTTTTGACCCATATGGTGGCGCAAGTGGTTGATTTGGAAGTGGGAGAATTTGTGCATTCGTTTGGTGATGCGCACATTTATCACAACCACTTCGAACAAGCTCGATTGCAGTTGACTCGTTCGCCAAAACCGCTGCCGACATTGGTGATGAACAAAGAGCGGAAATCGATTTTCGACTTTGAGTTTGATGATTTCGCGTTTGAGAATTATGACGCGCACCCGACCATCAAGGCGCCGATCGCGGTATG
>CAJXLH010000004.1 GCA_913055925.1 uncultured Maritalea sp.
CCGGTGGGCGGAGAGCTGGACTATCTCGACGAAGGAACCATTACCCAAGCGCTAAGCGCACGAACAGATTTCTAAGTTAGATTCCCCACAAACAACCAAATGGCAACGGCAGCCAATAGCGCACCGAACACATAATTCATGCGTTTTAGGTTTGCTGTCGTTCTAAATCCGCTTCCAATTCTATCGCTGGCGATGATCCACACAATGAATGCGAATAGATTGTGTAGTGTGAATGCTGTTGAAATCAGCAAGTTCCCCACCAACGGAGCGGTTGGCGTGATCTCCCCCGGCGGAAATTGGGTGAACAATAGCGCGATGATCACGTAAGCCTTCGGATTAAAGGTCAGCAGCAAAAAGCCGTCCAGAAATGAAGCAGGCTTCGCTGTATGGGCGGCGATTTCTGGCTTCGAAGAGGCCAGCTTCCACGCAAGATACAACACATAGATCGATCCAGCACCGGCTAGTATCCGCGTCAACTGTTCATTGTCTCCGGTGCCAATTTCGAAACCTAACCCGACAATGAATGTGATAGACATGGTCGCCACATGATACCCGGCCAGTGCGGGGAGGGTATTGCGGGAACCATACCGCGCAGCAAGTGCCGCGAAGAAGAGATTGCCAGGCCCAGGGGAGAAGGCCAAAGGGATCAAGAACAAAATGAGCGGTACAAGAAATGACAAAGGCGATCCTCAGCGTTTTTCTTGACCTTAATTTAAGCCGCCAATTTCGGCGACCCGATTATGACAGCGGCAGTTTTTCCTGATTTTCGCCTTCAGGCAGTCGATCTTCAAATTCCATTTGCTCGATGCGCTCGCCACGTTTGGTGACTTTGCCCGTAGAGATAAGGATTTGCTCCACATCCTTGTTGGCTTGCTGGAAATGCGTTTGAAGCTTGTTCACGCGATCTGACAAACGGCTGACATCTGCGAGGAGGTTCGAAACCTCTTGCTGGATTATGTGCGCTTGCTCGCGCATTTTCACATCACGCAACAAAGCCTGCACCACTTGAATGGACAACATCAAAAGTGAAGGCGAAACGATCACCACGCGCTGGCGTAGGGCCTTTTGAACAATGTCCTCGAAACGTTCGTGGATGTCCGCGAAAATTGCCTCAGATGGGACAAACATAAACGCCGTGTCGTGGGTTTCGCCCGGTATGAGATATTTTTCGGATATCGCTTTGATGTGCACATTCATATCGTTGCGGAACGAAGCGATGCCTTGCTTTATTGCCTCAGGTGATTCCGATTCTTGCAACCGCTGCCAAGCTTCAAGTGGAAACTTCGCGTCGATTACCAGGTTTGGCGCCTCGTTTGGCAGCGTGACCAAACAGTCGGGACGTGAGTTATTTGAAAGAGTCGCTTGAAAGCTAAAGCTATTGTTTGGCAGCCCATCTTGAATGATGGCTTCCATCCGCCCTTGGCCAAATGCGCCACGTGTTTGCTTGTTGGCCAAAATGTCGCGTAACGTCACCACTTCGGTTGAAAGATCGGCAATTGTTGACTGCGCGCGATCAATAACGGCAAGGCGTTCATTGAGCTTGGCGAGGCTTTCCTCGGTCTTGGCTCGGGTCTCATTTACAGATTGGTTGGTACGATGCGTCGCGCCGTCGATGCGTTCTGTTAAAAGTCGCGCCAAATCAGACGTTCGCGATCCAAAAATCTCAGACATTGTGTGCATGCGTCCGGTCATTTCAGATTGAACGCGCATCAGATCGGCAAGATGACGCTCCATCTCAGCGTTACGTTCCGAAAGGGCAATTGCATCTTCGCGGTGTTTGCGGCTGCTTTGCATGTTCGCCACGAAAAACACAATCGTGAGCACCACCAACAACGACAATATAATCAGGACTGTTTCGACACCCGAAAAATCACGCCCAAATGCAGAGAAAAAGATCTGTTCCATCTTTCAATTCTATTTGATTCGGTGTGTTAGCGGCACGTTTATTGCCTTTAAAACTGGCGCGGAAATGCCCATTTGAAGATTTTTCGATAAGGCCGCGACCCCAACTATGCTTGACCCATTGGGTGCTTTCATCATATCGAACAGCAACACCAAATAATTCACGAAGGCTTTTGAAGATTATGGCTATTCGCCCAATCTTGCATATTCCAACACCATGCTTGCGCGAAGTCGCAAAACCGGTGGGCGAAATCACCGATGAGATCAAAGTTTTGGTCAAAGACATGTTTGAAACCATGTACGACGCACCGGGGGTTGGTCTGGCTGCGCCGCAGATCGGGGTGATGCATCGTGTCATCGTGATGGACCCGGCTGGCGAGGAAGAAGAGCCGCGCCCGCTGGCAATGATCAACCCAGAGATTATCTGGCTTTCAGCGGAACTACGCGTACATCAAGAAGGTTGCCTTTCGATCCCTGAATATTATGAGGATGTCGAACGTCCGGATGTCTGCAAAGTAGAGTTTTTGGATGAGCAAGGCGAGAGCCACGAGTTGACTTGCGAGGGCTTGCTTTCGACAATTGTGCAGCATGAAGTTGATCATTTGGATGGCAAGCTTTTCATCGATTACCTATCTCGATTGAAGCGTGATCGTGTGATCAAAAAATTCCAAAAGATTGCGAAACGAGCAGCGAGCTAAGCCATGCGCGTCATTTTTATGGGTACGCCAGATATTGCTGTGCCAACCCTTAGCGAGATTATTGGTATGGGTCATGATGTGGTCGCGGTTTATTCGCAACCACCGCGCCCCGCTGGCCGCGGTAAAAATGAACGCAAAACACCTGTCCACGAACTCGCTGAGGGCTTTGGCCTTGAAGTGCGTACGCCGGTCAACTTCAAAAACGAAGAAGACATTACTGCATTCGAAGCGCTGGAAGCCGACGTGGCGGTGGTTGTTGCGTACGGTCTTTTGTTACCAAAACGGATTTTGGACGCGCCGAAAAAAGGATGCTTGAACCTGCACGCATCTTTATTGCCACGCTGGCGTGGCGCCGCACCTATCCAACGCGCGATCATGGCTGGTGATGCCCAAACGGGCATCATGGTTATGCAAATGGATGAAGGGTTGGATACGGGCGATGTTGGTCTTGTGGAAGAGATCCAAATCGGCCCTGACATGACCGCCGACGAGCTACATGATCAAATGATGGTATTGGGCGGCGATTTGATGCGTCGTGCCCTATCTGCGCTTGAGCGTGATAGCCTTCATTTCGAACCGCAGCCGGAAGAGGGGGCGACCTACGCCAAAAAGATCAATAAGGCCGAAGCGCGAATTGATTGGTCGAAGACCGCCATTGAGGTGCACAACCAAATTCGTGGTCTGTCGCCTTTCCCGGGTGCATGGTTTGAGGTTGAATTGAACGGTAAGCCAACACGGGTGAAGGCGATTAAGTCTAGCCTCACGGATGGAACTGGCGCGCCCGGAACTATCTTGGATGACGGGTTGACCATCGCAACCGGTGACGGCGCATTGTCGCTTACGCGCGTGCAGCGCGAAGGCAAAAGCGTGATGGATGTTGAAACATTCATTCGCGGCACGGGAAGTTTAAAAGGCACGGTGCTGGATGCCGCGCTTTAAGCTAACTGTAGAATATGATGGAACGCCCTATTGTGGTTGGCAAAGTCAAACCAGTCGCGGCGCTGTGCAGGATAAAATTGAAGATGCAATTGAGAAGTTTTGCGGTCAGCGATTAAACACGCAAGCCGCCGGACGTACCGATGCCGGGGTGCACGGCTTGGGTCAGGTCATCCATTTCGATACAGAAAAGGATTATGAACCCTTCCGCGTGGCGCAAGCGATCAATCATCACCTAAAGCCAAACCCAATCGCTATTGTGGCGTGGGAAAAGGTGGATGAGAGCTTTGAAGCGCGTTTCTCCGCAAAAGCGCGGCACTATGAATATCAAATTCTAAACCGCAAAGCGCGGCCAGCGCTTGATCACATGCGTGTTTGGCATGTTGCTCAGCCGCTTGATGCGGAAGCAATGCATGAAGCCGCACAGCTCATACTCGGTAAGCACGATTTTACCACCTTTCGCGCAAGCATTTGTCAGGCCAATTCTCCTATCCGCACGCTTGATCGGCTAGATGTGACACGCGAGGGCGAAACAGTATTCATCAATGCATCGGCTTTGAGCTTCTTGCACAACCAAGTGCGTTCGCTTGTCGGATCATTGAAGATGGTTGGAGAAGGTAAATGGTCACCCGCTGATTTTCGCGCGGCCCTTGATGCAGCAGACAGAACTGCATGTGGACCCGTTGCACCAGCCCATGGGCTTTATCTAACGCAGGTCGACTACTAGCTGACAACGACTTGGAAACCAATGCCGGGGATGATCATGCCTATGACCATCAAAGCGATTACGCTGGCGACCATGGTCAAGAACTGAGCGCCAATCATCAAAATCACATCGGGCCCACTGATGCCCAACAAAAAGCTCGCAGCCCGAAAATAAAACAATGTTGTCGCCACAAACATTATCGTGCTGCCGATCATACCCGGCAGTAGAAAACTCAAAACAAGGGCGATGACTAGGAAGAACAAATTCGACCAATTGTGCGCAACGATATATTGCTCCATGACAATCATGGCGCCTCGCGCGCGCAAATAGCCATAAACCCCTGCGAATCCGGCAATGCTAATGGCCAGCAGGTGCAACAGCACAAACACTGTCGGCGGCGCAATCACATCAGCAGGTAGTGGCAGCAAAAACATTGCTTGCAAAGCAAGTGCGATCAAAAGCGGAATAAAACTCGTCGCAACACCGCCAAGCGATCCGTCAATTTGATTGGCGGCAATACGATCACCCATCAAAATGCCCCAGCAACCTCGCGCTGCTGAACCTAGCTCATTGATGAGGTCTCGTTGTTCCACTTTAAATTACCCTTTAGCTGCAAACTTACCCAAGAAGTGGGCATAGACCTTTTGCAATTCAACTACCATTGCCGCCTCCACACGCTCATCGACCTGGTGCATTGTTTTGCCAACAAGACCGAACTCAGCAACGGGGCAGTAATCTGCAATGAACCGCGCATCCGAAGTGCCGCCACCTGTAGATTGTTCTGGTGCATTTCCTGTGACTGTTGCGACACTAGATACAAGCATATCCACATGCTTTGATCCATGCGACACAAATGATCGCGACACAGGTTGCTTGATGTTCAATTCAACATCGCAACCTTTGGCGGGCACTTTTAGGATCTGGGTTGAAAGCCAATATTCAAGTTTACGCGCATCCCATTGATCGTTGAACCGAATGTTGCCAACCAATTTGCCTGAAGAGGGGATCACGTTTGATGCTGAGTTGCCCACATCGATTGAGGTGAGTTCTAGGTTAGTCGGCTGAAAGTTTTCATTGCCGTCATCCAGTTTTTCGCTGGAAAGCTGTTGGGCAATGCCAGCAAGTACAGGCAATGGGTTGTTGGCTTTGTGTGGATACGCCACATGACCCTGCTCACCGGAAACAGTGATTGAAAAACTCAAAGAACCGCGTCGACCAATCTTAACAACATCACCAAAAGTCTCAGCACTCGTTGGCTCACCAACCAACCCGAAGTCAAATTTGTAGCCTTGTTCGTCCGCCCATTTGAGCACTTTCACAGTGCCGTTTACGGCGTCAGCTTCTTCGTCTCCGGTGATCAGCAGCGAAATGGTGCATTTGTCCGCTTCACCGCTTGCAACAAAGTCGGGCAGGGCTGCGCAAAAGGCCGCCACGCCGCTTTTCATATCGACCGCGCCGCGCCCCCAAACAATACCATCTTCGTCATGATCTGCGGAAAATGGATCGTGGGTCCACGCAGCCTCATCGCCAACGGGCACAACATCAGTGTGTCCGCCAAAAACAAGATGTGGACCAGAGTTCCCGCGTGTCGCAAACAAGTTATCAACCCGATAGCTGCCGTCGCCATCGAACGGCACCCGTGTGCACTTAAAACCTAATGGCTCTAAGAATCGCTCAAGTACACCAAGTGCCCCGCCTTCCTCAGGCGTGACAGATTGGCATTTGATGAGGTCTTTTAAGAGTTCGACGGCAGCGGCCATAGGGTCTTAGTCTCGAAGCAAGTCGTTGATAGAAGTTTTTGAACGTGTTTTTTCGTCCACCTGCTTCACAATAACAGCGCAATATAGGCTAGGGCCAGGTGTGCCATCTGGAAGCGGTTTGCCCGGCAATGAACCTGAAACAACAACTGAATATGGCGGTACTTCACCCATATGAATTTCGCCAGTGTGACGGTTCACGATTTTTGTCGATTGACCAATAAAGACACCCATGGAGATCACGGAGCCTTTACCCACTTTCACGCCTTCAACAATTTCAGAGCGCGCGCCGATAAAGCAATCGTCTTCAATGATTACAGGATCTGCCTGCAATGGCTCAAGCACGCCGCCAATGCCAACACCGCCTGAAAGGTGAACGTTTTTGCCGATTTGTGCACATGAACCAACGGTCACCCATGTGTCGACCATTGTGCCTTCATCAACATATGCGCCAAGATTGACGAATGATGGCATCAAAATTGCGTCTTTGCCGATATGTGCAGAGTGGCGAACGATCGCGCCTGGCACTGCACGAAAGCCTGCAGCGCGGAAACGGTTCTCGCTCCAATCGGCAAACTTTGAAGGAACCTTATCCCACCAATGCGCACCACCTGGGCCGCCCGGAATAGCTTCCATGTCATTCAAACGGAATGACAAAAGAACTGCCTTCTTTGCCCACTGATTTACGGTCCAATCGCCATTTTCACCTTGTTCGGCAACACGCAGTTTGCCTTCATCCAATAGGTTTAGCGCTTCATTGACGGCGTCGCGCACTTCGCCTTGCGTTGTCAGCGAAACATTTGCGCGGTCTTCAAACGCAGCATTAATCGTTTTGGCCAAGTCAGTAAAAGGCATCGGCTAGCTCTCCAATTTCACATATCTTGATTGTGCGCTGACATTAGCGGTGCAGCCTTCGCTGTCAACTCATGTTTCATCTGAATAGATCGGGGCTTCACAAATTCATGACGAATCTGCGATTCACTTGCGCGCATAGAACGTTAACGCGATTGTGTAACCATTAGGGTTCGAATATTTGGAGAGATTTATGTCAAAACGTCGTCGCACCGCCTTAAGAACGTCTCAAGAAGACATCAACGTCCAAAAGCGCGTTCCAAAAACGCTTCAGACAGAAGCGGCGGCCTATAAGCTCGCTTTTTCTGACGAAGAGTTTATGACGTCCGAAGACACGCGGGCAATTCGTCTTCAACTGGAAATTCTAAAGCCTGAGCTATGGCTGAAAGAACGCGGTATCAATTCAACGGTCGTGTTGTTTGGTGGTGCCCGTTTACCAGCCCCCGGCAAAGAAGCATGGGCGGCGAAGAATGACGTCCAAAAAGCCAATCTCGAGAAAAATTCCAAATACTACAATGAAGCGCGCAAGTTCGCACGTCTGGCTTCGCTGACATCTGAGACATTGGACTATAAAGAATATGTCGTGGTGACAGGCGGCGGACCGGGCGTTATGGAAGCGGGCAACAAGGGCGCAACAGAAGTTGGCGCACCTTCGATTGGCCTCAATATCGTTTTGCCGCACGAACAGGCGCCAAATACATATGTCACGCCAGACCTTTGCTTTAACTTCCACTATTTCGCAACGCGTAAAATCCATTTCCTCTTACGTGCAAAAGTTATCGCGGTTTTCCCAGGTGGTTTCGGCACAATGGACGAGTTTTTTGAAACGCTAACGCTAATTCAAACCGGACGTATGGAGCGAGTGCCCGTTTTGCTGTTTGGTTCACATTTCTGGAACCGTGTGATCAATCTCGATGCGCTTGCGGAAGAAGGCACGATCTCGCCCGATGATGTGGAACTATTCAAAACGGTTGATACTGCTGAGGAGGCATGGTGCCACGTTCGGGAAACGTTCAACTTGCCAACAATTACAGATGAGACCTGTGATGTTTCAAGCTAATTGAGTTACATATTTAAACAAAAAAAAGGCCCGGCACTCTGTCGGGCTTTTTATTGACCAAATGGCTTGAGAAATGTGGCCAGGTCCGAGGTCACATGATGCACATGATCATGATCATCCTTGCGCTCAAGCTCAAAAGCTTCAAGGCTGTTGTCTTCAAAGTCGTCGCCTGGAACGACGTGCACAGTGCGCATGCCCACCTCATGTGCCGTTACAAGGTTTTTTTCCATATCTTCAAACATCGCTGCAGAAGTCGGATCGACATCGTGGTCACGCAAAAATTTGTCATACGGGCCGCGATGGGGCTTTGGCTCAAACTCTGCGTCAACCACATCAAAAATGCCGTCGAAAATGTCACTACCGCCCAACCGATCAATCACCGCTTCAGCGTGCGCCGTGTCTGCGTTCGTAAAGATCAGTTTTTGCCCCGGCAGGTTGCGGATGGCTGACATGAGCGCTGGATCCGGATCCACCGGCGTATAATCAATCGCATGAACCTTTGACAGATAATGATGTGGGTCCACATCACGCGTTGCCATCAAGCCGCGCAATGTCGTGCCATATTCGCGGAAGAACTCTTTTTGCAACGCGCGTGCTGGAGCGCGTTCTAGTCCTGTCACATCGGACACATATGCGGTGATGAGTTTGTCAATTTGGTCAAACAGCCGGCATTCACGCGGATAAAGCGTGTTATCAAGATCAAATACCCAATATCTTACGTCAGAAAGAGGCATTAGAAATCCGCTTCTTCCATACCTGTTAGGTGAATAAGAGTGCCGGCGCCATGTTCGGTGAACAGCTCAAGCAACACGGCGTGTTCGGTCTTCCCGTTCACAATGACAACCGCTTCAACACCGCTTTCAACAGCATTGATCGCCGTCTCCAATTTTGGGATCATGCCACCTTTCGCTGTACCGTCTTTGATAAGGCTTTGCGCATGTGGCACATCCATATCGGCAATTAGCTGGCCCTCATTGTCCATCACGCCTTCAACGTCGGTCAGCAACAAGAAGCGTTTTGCGTCCATTGCCGAGGCAATAGCGCCCGCGAAAGTGTCGGCATTGATGTTGTATGTGTCACCGTTCCTGCCGGCAGCAATCGGCGCAATTACCGGAATGATTTCTTCGCCGATCAATCGATGTAAAATCTCAGGGTTCACATGTTCAGGTTCGCCTACAAACCCAAGATCAATAATCCGCTCGATATTGCTGTCAGGGTCAACTGAAGTGCGCTTCAACTTCTTCGCTTGAACCATGCCAGCATCTTTACCGCAAAGCCCGATCGCACGACCACCTTCTTGCGTGATAGCTGTGACAATTTGTTTGTTGATGGCACCTGCGAGCACCATCTCAACAATATCGACGGTTGCGCGGTCAGTAACGCGCAGTCCATCTTTGAACTCAGAAGTGATGTTCAGCCGATCAAGCATCTTGCCGATTTGCGGGCCACCGCCATGTACTACAATCGGATGAACGCCCGATTGGCGCAGCAAAACAATATCGCGTGCAAAGGCGCGTGCCAGCTCAGGATCACCCATCGCGTGGCCGCCATATTTGACCACAACAACGCGGTGATCATATCTCAACATGTAAGGAAGTGCCTGCGCGAGAATGGCCGCTTCTTTGGTTTTGTCGACTGACATATTCTTTGCCCCTTGACCCGATTGCATGACACATAGCCAAATTTTCGCGCGGTGTCTCGCCTCGCGATATGATTCCACCCATTGATAAACAACTCGGATTTTGGAACAAGTGGAAATCAAGAGATTTGATGGGGCCGAAATCTATTATGAAAATTACTGTGTTCCAGACGGGCTTGGTTCCAGAAGCATTACGCAGTCAGTTTGACGGTTACGGCCTGATGATTGCTGACTTGATCGACAAAGAGCGCAAACAGTTTCAGTTCGAAGTGATTTCTGTTCTTGAGGGGGATCCGGTCCCAGCAATCGGCGATGTCGAAGCCATTGCAATTAGCGGTTCTGCGCTTGGTGTTTATGATGAAACCGACTGGATGGATGATTTAAGAGAACTTATCCGCGAAGCCTACGCGCGAAACATCCCTATGCTCGGAATATGCTTTGGGCACCAACTGATTGCCGATGCACTGGGCGGCGATGTGCGCAAGTCTGAAAAAGGTTGGGGACTAGGTCGTCAACAATATGAAGTGAAACATCGACCAGAGTTTCTGGATAGTTTTCCGGACCAGTTGCGCTTCTCCGTAGTTCATCAAGATCAGGTCATCCAACCGCCAAAATCCGCAAGCGTCGTCGCTGGAAATGAATTCGCTCCAAATGCGGTTCTGGCGTACGAAAACGGTGCCACCTTTAGCATTCAGGCGCACCCGGAATTTGATGATCACTACACCACAGAGCTTTTCGAGTTGCGCAAAGGCGAAGTTTTTCCGCTCGACCAAGCCAATGAAGCATTAAAGACGTTGGATGGCGATAACCACAATCAACAAGCAGGAGAAGTTTTCCGCAGATTTTTCGCCAAGTTTGGGTAAAGAATTCTTTATACTTTCTCGAAATACTCAGCTAGATCGAGATTAAAGAGCGTGTCTATGAGTTTTTTGCGCCTAAAACAGGCATTTAGACATCATGTTTGGAGCATAACGAACATCCCAGCGTTGATCGCGCTCGTGATTGCAGTCGCTTTTTGGCAATTTTCCGAGCTACAAAACCGTTATATTCACGAACAGACCGTTCGAGCAGATGTAATAAATCAAGCAAGCTTGTTGACCACCGATCTTGAAGGGCGCCTAAACGCCAACTTGCAACTGGCGCAAGGTCTCGTTGCAACCTTGTCCGCGCAGCCCGACATGACGGCTCAAGAATTCTCGAAAATTGCCGCAAAAACCTTCGATGACAATTCTGAGCTGGTGATTGTTGCCGGCGCGCCCGATCTTGTCATTTCAATGATCTATCCTGTTGAAGGAAACGAAAAGGCGATTGGGCTCGACTACAACAAAAATGTAGCGCAACGCGCAGCCGCACTCCGTGCGAGAGATGAAAAACGACTAATTCTTGCTGGTCCAGTAAACCTTGTGCAGGGCGGTCAGGGTTTTATTGGCCGATATCCCGTTTTCGTGGAAACGCCCCGCGGTGAAGAGTTTTGGGGTATCGTTTCTGCCGTTATTGATGTGAACAAGATTTACACGAACAGCGGCCTCCTAAATGAGAACCTACCGATCGAGGTTTCTATCGCTGGACGCGATTCATTGGGTGCAAGTGGCGAGGCGTTTTTTGGACCCGATATGAGCGATGATCCGCTTGCGGTTCAAACCGTTGTGCATCTGCCAAATGGAACATGGATGTTGTCGGCGCGCCCAAAAGGTGGATGGGCGGCATCTCAGCCGGACATGAGCTCGCTGCGGTTTTGGATATTTGTCGGCGCCCTCTTGATCATCATTCCGTCAGGATATTCGGGCTATTTGATGCGGCATGCGCGTCGGCAAAACAAACTAATGAAGAAGCGCGAACAGCGGTTAGGGCTTGTTTCGGAACGCTTGAATGTGGCGCTGGCATCTTCGAATGTGGGCGTATGGGAAGCGAACCTAAATACAGGTGAACGTTATTGGGACGCCCGCACAAATCTACTTTTCGGTCTTGAGCCAGAGGACAGCACGCGCGAAGCAAATGTTTTTGAAGAATCGTTGCATCCTGATGACCGAGAACGCGTATTGAAAGACTTCAATGCCGCCATCGCAAACAAACAGCAATATATGACGCAATTCCGTATCGTATTGCCAACTGGCGACGTGCGTCATCTACAGTCCCGTTGTGCTTACTATCATCCCGAGGGCGATGATCCACGTATGGTCGGTGTAAACTGGGATGTGACGGATGATGTTGAGCTGAAAGAAGACCTTGTTTCTGCCAAGCAGCTCGCCGAGCAGAAAAATGTTGAGCTTGAACGCATGCAGCAGCAGATCCGCCACCTAGCGCTGCATGATCCGCTGACAAGCTTGCCGAACCGACGTTTCCTTGATCAAACAATCGCAGATTATCAGCGCCCAGCTGGTGACAAAATGACCGTGGCGATGCTTGCGCTCGATCTTGATCGTTTCAAACAGATCAATGACACGCTTGGACACCGCGCCGGCGACGAGACTTTGAAGCATGTCGCGCAGGTCCTGCAGTCAAAAATTGACGAAAAGGACTTTGTTGCTCGCGTCGGCGGTGATGAGTTTGTTATCATCGTTGAGCGCAGTTTCGATAAGAGCGAACTCGCCGCACTGGCATCCGACATTATCACGACCCTCAAAGAGCCGCTCATTTTTGAAGGTCACGCCTGTCGATTTGGTGCCAGCATCGGCGTGGCTATCGACGAGTCCAAATCACCTGATTTGAAAGAGTTACTCATTCAAGCGGACATCGCGCTCTACCGCGCGAAGGAAATGGGCAGAAACTGTTTTGAGTTTTTCTCAGATGACCAGCAGGCACGTATTGTAAAGGCCCGTCAGGATAGCGAAGAAATTCTTTGGGGATTGGAATTGGGTCAATTCATCCCTTACTACCAACCGCAATTTGACGCAAAAACGGGTCGTGTTGTGGGCGTAGAAGCGCTCGCGCGATGGGATCACCCTGATAAAGGGGTGCTTGGTCCGCTGAGCTTTATGAAAGTCGCAGAAGACATCAACGTCATCGACGATATCGACCATGACATTTTGGCGACCGTCATCGATGATATGGCAAATTGGGGTGAAGCTGGTCTCGAGATTGATCATGCATCGGTCAATGTTTCGTCGCCACGATTGCATGATGAAAACTTGCTGCGGCGTTTGAATGAGTTGGACATCCAACCCAACAAAATCACCTTTGAATTGCTTGAGTCTATTTTCTTAGATGAAGACGATGACGTCATCGAACGAAACCTAAAAGCTATCAAAGATCTTGGTATCGATATCGACATTGATGATTTTGGTACAGGTCATGCGTCAATTGTTGGTTTGCTCAAACTCCAACCAAAGCGGATTAAAATTGATCGTCAGTTCGTGCGAGAGATCGAAGAGAACCAAGATCAACGTCGTCTAACCAAATCAATGATTGATATGGGCAAATCGCTAGACATCGAAGTGCTCGCCGAAGGGGTGGAGACACAAGCGCAAGTCGACATTTTGAAGTCGTTCGGCGTTGATGCTTTCCAAGGCTTTTTCTATGCCAAACCAATGGCGGCGGCAGAGCTAAAACAGTTCTTGAAAAAGCTGCAAGCGAAAGCGTCTTAAGAATCGAAGCTGGCGATAATCGCTCGTAGGGTTTCGATGCCATCGCCCTTTTCAGAAGAGGTGACAATCAATTCCGGGTGCGCCGCAGGATGCTTGGCAGCGATCCGTTTCGTCTTTTCAATTGATTTTTCAAGTTCCGCAGCCTTTGGCTTGTCAGACTTGGTCATGACAATCTGATAGGAAACGGCCGCAGAATCCAATTCATTCATCACCGTTTCGTCGGCCGCTTTTGGTCCGTGGCGGCTATCGATGAGAACAAACACACGGCGTAACGGCGCGCGACCGCGCAAATAGGCGTGGATGAGTTTTGTCCATTTCTCTACGGTTTTCTTCGGCGCCTTCGCGAAGCCGTATCCCGGCATATCGACGATGCGAAATGGTGCATCATTGGCTTCAAAAATGTTCAGCTCTTGTGTGCGGCCTGGGGTATTTGAAGTTCGAGCCAAATTGACACGGTTGGTCAGCGCGTTGATCAACGATGATTTGCCAACATTTGATCGGCCAGCAAACGCGATTTCTGTGCGGTCACCTGGCGGCAAGTCGGAAATGCGAACACATCCCTTGATGAAATCCCAAGGGCGGGCGAACAACAAACGGCCTGCTTCAATTTCGGCTTTTGAAAACTCAGTCATGACAGCGATCTATACTGCATTTTCCAACGCGTCTAGGTCCGCATTGGTAATCGCATCAATATTCCGGGTGAGCTTCTCTTTCGGCCAATGCCACCACTCAAGTTTTAGAAGTCGTGAAATCGTGTCCTCGTCAAACCGCATTTTTACAATACGTCCCGGGTTGCCAGCCACAATGGCATAGGGCGGGACATCCTTCGTCACGATTGCGCGGGCACCAATAATCGCGCCATGACCTACCGTTACCCCCGGCATAATCACAGCCTCACGTGCGATCCAAACATCGTGGCCGATAACCATATCGCCACGGGTTTGTGTCGCCAATTGCGCAACGTCGCCATCGCCCCAACCCTCTTTAAAAATCGCAAACGGATAGGTGGAATATGATGATAGCGGATGGTTAGCGCCGTTCATCATGAACCGGCAGTCTTTCGCCAACGAGCAGAATTTGCCGATGATTAAGCGGTCGCCAACAAACGGATAGTGATAGAGCACATTGCGCGTTTCAAACTCGGTGGCGTGATCAACATCATCATAATAGGTGTAATCGCCAACCTCTATGTCTTCGCGCGTAATGAAATTCTTTAAAAAGATCAGCTGATCTATGCCGGGAAGAGGTGTTGGGTTGTTTGGGTCTGGACCGTACATAAAAAAGATGCGCCAAGTTGAACTCAGCGCATCTTAGAATTTAGCCATCAAATATGTCTAGCGACATTCAGCTTATTTGCCGTCCTCTTTGGCATCTGTTGCCGGCTGCTTTTTCTTAAAGCTCGCGGCAATGTTGCCAATCAGATCAACATCGACACCATGGCGACGCATGATGAAATATTGCTGCAAGATTGAAAGCAGGTTGTTCCATGCCCAGTAGATCACCAAGCCTGCAGGGAACCCTGCGAGCATGAATGTAAAGATCACAGGCATCCACGCAAATACTGCCGCAGAAGTCGGGTCAGCTGGCGGTGGGTTCAAACGCATTTGAACAAACATCGTGATGCCCATGAACAATGGCCACAAACCTACAATCAAGAAACCACCAAGAATTGGAATGGTTGTAGGGTCAAACGGGATCAAGCCGAAAAGGTTGAAGATGTTTGTTGGATCAGGTTGCGCCAAATCTTTGATCCAGCCGAAGAACGGCGCTTGGCGCATCTCGATGGTGACAAACAACACCTTGTAAAGCGAGAAGAACACAGGGATCTGGATTAGAACCGGCCAACAACCGCTCATTGGGTTGACCTTCTCGCGCTTGTAAAGCTCCATCATCGCTTGCTGTTGCTGCATGCGATCATCTTTGAAGCGCTCTTGGATTTCCTTCATTTCTGGTTGAACTTTTTTCATCGCCGCCATAGAAGCGTAGCTCTTATTGGCGAACCAGAAGAAGGCGATCTTAATCAAAACCGTTACGGCAAGGATCGCGAGGCCGAAATTGCCAAGAACAGAGTTAAGCGCACGAATGAGATAGAATAGCGGCTTGGTGATGAAGTGGAACCAACCCCAGTCAATTAACAATTCCAAACGGTCAATGCCCAAGCCTTTTTCGTATGAATCAATGATCGCTTCAACCTTGGCTCCTGCGTACACATAGCTTTGGTGGGAGCCGGTTTTGCCAGCGCCAACAACCACAGGGTC
The DNA here is from genome assembly GCA_913055925.1 of uncultured Maritalea sp. GTDB lineage: Bacteria > Pseudomonadota > Alphaproteobacteria > Rhizobiales > Devosiaceae > Maritalea. Next base: position 15,393 of record CAJXLH010000004.1, read on the forward strand.
GTTGCTCACATAGTTCGTTTGATAAGTGTCGCGACCGTTTGATTTTTTGTACGAGTAGCGCGCCTTGATAGACTGACTGGGCTGCGGGATGATGGCCGTCGCCCAATATTTGTCAGTAAAGCCGAGCCAGCCGCCAGTAGCGTTATAATCACGAGGGCTTTCTTCAACCAAGTCATTATAGCCAAGTTCTACAAGGTTGGCGTCGCCCAACACACCAATCGGACCTTCATGAAGGATGAAAAAGCCCGATGTTTCAGGTGTTTCCTGTCGGGTCACGCTCGAGTAGGCGTACAATGCGACGTCGCCACCTGTATTGTTTTCAACCGACTGACTAACTGTAAATAGGTAATTTTCATCAAGATTGAATGTGCGGCGGAAAACAAGCCCCTCACCATTGTCATATGCCAGCGTAACTGGCGCGCCATCAGAAAGCTTGTCATTACCTTCCACAGTCCAAACTGTGTCTGCGTTTGGCAGTGTCACGTTTGAGCCAGCGCTCACCCAGCCTTGTTCTGAATAGTATGGGTTTGGTGTGCCCTGAGGAGACAGCAAGGTGATAATCGGGCTGTCTTCGTCTGTTGTCTCGTTGTAACGCTTTAGTTTTAAGTCATCGAGACGGCCACCAATCAGATTGATTGAGCCCGTTACCGCTTGCGTTTCAATTGTTACACGTGGCGTTGCTGCAATAACTTCTTCACGGGTCCCCATGATTTCAGATGTTGTAGGCGCAACCTCTGGCGATGCGCTATCGCCAGTTGGCGATGGCAAATCCGCAGAAGCTGATTCTTGAGCTTGTTGTGCTTGAAGCTCTGCTTGTCGCTGCGCTTGCTCTAGCTGTGGTCCGGCAATAAAATATTGCCAACCGACCAGCACCAAGATCGACAAGCCGATCGCTAGAATATAATTGCGGCCTTCACCATTCATTTGCTTTTTCCCGCTCCCGTGCGTCCTTCGGATCGGTCCGAAGTGTGTATTTTCTTGATCGCTTTGGCCAATGACTGCTGCAACTGGCTAAAGGGTTCATGTAAAGCTTCTTTCCGCCCAATCAATACATAGTCATAGTTGGGGTGAAAGTTTTGCGACAAATCGTCAGATAATGCGCGTAACCGGCGTTTGATTCTGTTGCGTTGAACAGCATTGCCAACGCGTTTGGTGACAGTAAATCCAATGCCAGGTTCGTTTTGACTGCAGGGCACTGCTTGCAGCACAAAGCCGCGCCGGACAGCTTTTTGTCCACGCGCGGCTTTTAAAAATTGCATCCGCTTTTTCAAACGGCGCATTGTGTCACCTGCATCTTGCATAGACCCAATAAAACGCATCGGGTCACATCAAGATTTATGCAGACAAACGCTTGCGACCGCGAGCGCGGCGTGCGTTCAAAATCTTACGACCGTTTTTTGTTGCCATACGCGCACGGAAGCCGTGACGACGTGTACGCACAAGATTGCTTGGCTGAAAGGTACGCTTCATTGCTCAAATAACATTGCCATTGCGGGCAAAGTTCCTCTCGAATTCAGTTGTTAATTGCCAAAAATCTCAATGTAACACGACATGCATAAATGCCTTCGCGCCACAGTTTATGGCCGAGTTGGGCGGTGTATATTGAAAATATGATGTGAAGTCAATTAGGTGAGCCCAAACAAATGCGGGAAATCTCGGTGTTGATCACATTTTGATAACACGAAATCCGGTTGCCGCTCACACAATCTCAATTTCGCTTGAGTGGTGGGGACTTTTTATCATTTATCGTTATGTTGCACCAATGACTTATTTAAATTCCCTGGTGGCATGATGGCAGCAAACACAGAAAACTCGACCATTGAGCCCAAACAAAACAAGTTTCTACGCTGGCTGCCACTCATTATCGTGGCGCTGGTGATCGCTGTTTTTGCCTTTACAGGTGCCAATCAGTTCCTTTCGCTTGAAAATCTGGTGCGCAACTATTCGGCGCTAAAACAGTTTGTCGCGGACAATCTTGCAGTTGCGCTATTAAGCTATGTGGCACTCTACATTGTTGCGGTTGCATTCTCATTTCCTGCCGCGTGGGTACTCACTGTTGCTAGCGGTATCTTTTTTGGATGGTGGATCGCAGGTCTCGCGACGATCATCGGTGCAACTCTAGGCGCGTCCGTTCTTTATTGGGTGGCAAGCACTAGCTTTGGCGAACATTTACGCGAAAGTGCAGGGCCGTTTGTTCAAAAGATTCGCGCTGGTATGCAGGAGAATGCGGTGAGTTACATGTTGTTTTTGCGGCTCGTGCCTGCATTTCCATTCATGTTGGTCAACATCGTCCCCGCCATCCTTGGGGTAAATTTCGCGATTTATTTTTGGACGACGCTTGTCGGCATTGCACCGGGTACCTTCGCCTATGCATATGCCGGTGAAGGCATAGCGTCTGTTGTTGAAGCACAAGCGCAGGCCCTTGAAGCATGTACTGCGGCGGGTGGTAGCGATTGCGGCGTGTCATTAGCGTTGGGTGACATAGTCACCCCTCAGCTATTGATTGCATTTAGTGTATTGGGGCTTGTTTCGCTTCTTCCAGTTGTGATCAAACACATAAGGAAAGACAAAAAGTCGACGGATCAAAAGGCGGCGAACAATGGTTGAGTATCTAAAACCTGATTTATGCGTAATTGGCGGCGGGTCCGGTGGACTATCTGTCGCTGCTGCTGCGGCCAAAATGGGGGCGTCGGTTGTTCTTGTCGAACGCGACAAAATGGGCGGTGACTGCTTGAACACGGGCTGTGTTCCGTCCAAAGCACTCATCGCAGCAGGTCGTCGTGCTCATATTATGCGAACCGCCCCAGAGTTTGGCATTCAAGCGGAAGAGCCCAAGGCCAACTTTGGTCGCGTAAACGATCACATCAAGCAGGTGATTGCAGGTATCGCCCCACATGATTCCGTTGAAAGGTTTCGCGGGCTAGGTGTTGAGGTAATAGAAGACGAGGCGCGGTTTATTGACAAAAAGACCGTTCAAGCCGGCGATGTTCAAATTCGCGCACGTCGTTTTGTAATCGCTACCGGTTCGCGCCCGCTTGTGCCACCCGTGCCCGGACTTTCTGATGCGCCATTTCTGACAAACGAGAGCATTTTTGAGCTTCGCCGCAAACCCTCGGAGCTGATTATCATCGGTGGTGGCCCAATCGGCATGGAACTCGCGCAGGCCCACCAACGGCTTGGTTGCAATGTTACTGTTGTTGAGATGTTTGAGCCCCTTGGTCGCGATGATCCGGAAATGACAGAGCTCGTCACGCGCCAGTTGCGTCGAGAAGGCGTAGATATTCGTGCCAATACCAAGGTGTTAGAAGTTTCACACAAATCCAAATCGGTTAGCGTTTCGGTGGAAACGCCAGAAGGTGAAATCGAAAATCTTGTTGGTACACATTTGCTGGTGGCGACAGGTCGCGCGCCCAATGTCGATCGGCTGGGGTTGGAAACCGCCAATATTCAATTTGATCAAAAAGGCATCAAGGTCAACAAGGGTCTAAAAACCACAAATCGTAAGGTTTACGCGATTGGTGACGTAACAGGTGGACTGCAATTCACCCATGTTGCTGGTTACCAAGCTGGGCTTGTCATTCGAAACGCCTTGTTTGGTTTGCCTGCGAAACAAGACGATAATCTCATCCCTCGCGCGACCTATACTGACCCGGCAATCGCGAGCGTCGGCATGAACGAAGAACAGGTGCGCAAAGCGCTTGGCGATAAATTTCGCGTTCTGCGATGGGCGTTTGATGAAAATGATCGTGCACGAGCAGAACGCTCGATCGAAGGCTGTCTAAAAGTCTATACCGACAATGGCGGAAAAATTTTAGGTGCTGCAGCGGTTGGATTGCATGCCGATGAGTTGATCAACTTTTATGCTTTTGCCATTGCGAACAAAATGAAAGTTGGCGCCTTCACCAAAATGGTTGCACCCTATCCAACGCTGTTTGAAGTCGCGAAGCGGATCAGTTACGAATATTACAAAGACAAGATCGACAATCCGATACTTAAAGGTGCAATGGCGCTAAACCGTTTGTTTGGTTAGCCTCTTTCTGATTAAAGTTCTTTATGGCTGCGCAAAAATCCACTGAAAGTGAATCAACCCGGTTCGGGCTGTCGTTCAAACTCATCACCATGATCATCGCTATGATTTTGGTGGTTGAGGTGGTGATCTATTTGCCGTCGGTCGCCAACTTCCGCATTCGCTGGTTAGATGACCGAGTGCAAGTTGCAGGCGTTGCGGCGCGCGTAATTGAGACGGTGCCAGATACCATGGATTTGACGCCAGAAATGGTCTCAAATTTATTACAATCGGCGCGTGCTGAAGCATTGGTTATCCGCAAGGCCGGGCGGTCTCAACTCATTGAGCGCAGCGATATGCCGATGCCGGTCGCAACATTTGCCGCTGATACGAGAGATCGCGATGCACCAGCGCTTATTCTAAACGCGCTCGACATTATATTTCGCGGTAGCGACAGAACCATGCGGATTATCGGTCAACCCGCTGACGCGCCCGATACGATCGTCGAAGTGCTGATGAGCGAAGCCTATCTGCGAGAAGAAATGCTCGTTTATTCGCGTAACATTTTTTGGTTGTCATTGTTTGTAGCTGTCGCAACGGCAGCGGCTATTTTCTTGTTCCTAAACCGTCTTCTTGTCCGGCCGATCCGGCGGATGACGCGCAACATGATTTCTTTCCGCGAAACGCCAGAAGATGCCCATCGGATTATTCAGCCATCCGGTCGAAGTGATGAGGTGGGTATGGCGGAAAAAGAACTCGCCATGATGGAGCGTGACCTCTACTCAATGCTGCGCCAAAAGCAGCATCTGGCCGACCTTGGTTTGGCTGTGGCCAAGATCAACCACGACTTGCGCAATACACTCAGCGCCGCGCAGATGCTCTCTGACCAAGTGGCAACGTTAGAAGACCCGCAGGTTCAACGCCTCGCGCCACGCTTGGTGACGACATTGGATCGGGCAATCAACTTCGCACAATCGGTGTTGGATTATGGCCGGCAAAAATCGGAACCACCAAAGTTTTTGCCCGTTGATTTGCGCGCGCTCATTGATGAATCCTCGATTGATGCAGGTCTGTACGCCAATCAGAATATTGGCTTTGAAAACAATGTGCCTGACGACATGATCATAAATGTCGACCCTGATCAGTTTTCCCGCATTTTCGTCAATCTAATGAAAAATGCGCGTGAGGCGCTGGAAAATCGAGCTGCCGGCGCGGAAGGTGGCATTGTTGCAATTCTCTTTGAGGAAACGCCTGACGCTATCCACATTGATGTGCAGGACAATGGCCCTGGATTGCCGCCACGCGCGAAAGAAAATCTATTCGTTGCGTTCGAGGGCTCCGGAAGAGCAGGCGGTACAGGCCTTGGCTTGGTGATTGCCAAAGAAATTTCAGAAGCACATGGCGGTCAGCTTTCTCTTGTGCCCACAGAAAAAGGTACGCATTTCCGGGTGAAATTGCCTGTTTCTGCGGCGGCCTAAATAGCTGGCAAAAACCAAATTTGAAAAAATTCAAAAAAACCAAAAAAGTTGCACAAGAACTGCTTGCAATCCAAATCAGCCCAGTATATGCCTTTGCACCACTGACGAGGTCAGCAAACGCTGATCCTTCTCGGAGCACCGGTAGCTCAGCTGGATAGAGTACTTGACTACGAATCAAGGGGTCGGGAGTTCGAATCTTCCCCGGTGCGCCATTTCTTCTTTGTTAGATGTCACAGCGTTCTGGCCAATGGTCAGATTTTAGACCAAAGTGTCGTTTGTCCTCCTAGAGAGGCGCGTCCATATCGGGGCGATCGATCAAACACCATCGATCGGTCAATGCTCTTCTCGGGAACCGCTCCAAAGAGCGGCGGAAGATCATTTACCGGCAACGGTAGTGTCGCTGGTTTTGATGCAAGCTCAGGAAAAAGTTTCATGACGGATTGTAACCCGTCGCCGGGTTCTCGTGCGCCCGAGCAATCGAGAAAACGGAAGAGAAAACCCGCCTCAAAGACGGGGTCAATTTAGATCATCTGTACACGAAGGTAAGTTATCGGGTTCGAAAAGGGTTGCATATTGGCGCCGCGGACCGCACGGCATAATGAAATACTGTGCGATCCCCGTTGGTCGTTGCCGTAAGCCGCGCTTACTCCTTCACTGCACCAGCCGTAAGACCTTCAATGATGTAACGTTGAAGGAAAATGTAGATAATCAGAACTGGCAAAATTCCAACTAAACTGGCCGCCATAACCTCGTTCCAAACGGTAAGAGACCGACCAAAGAACTGATATATGCCGACAGGTAGTGGGTGAAGGTCCGTTGAAGAATTGAACGTAAGAGCAAACAGAAACTGCTGGGAATAGGCACCAATAAAGGTCGCGATGGCGACAACAACAATTCCCGGCATCGCGATCGGAATAATGATCCGACGTAAAATGTACGGCCTAGACGCGCCGTCAACCCAAGCAGCTTCCTCTAGCTCATGCGGAATTTTCATAAGGTAGGAACGCAACAACCATATTCCCGTTGGCACCAAGAATGCGGCCCCTGGTACAATTAGCGCCCAATATGTGTTTAGCAGGCCAAGTGCAGTCATCAGTTTGAACAGCGGGATTATCAAAATCGCCCCGCCAACCATATTGATAGCCAAGAATCCTGCCAAAAGCGCGTCTCGCCCTTTGAATTCAAATCTCGCGAATGCCCATGCCGCTGGTATAACTGCGGTCAATGTTATAATCGTGACGCAAGTCGCGATAAAGAAGCTATTCCACATATAGAGTCCAAGCTTGGGGACGTTTTTCCACATTGTGAAATAGGCGTCAAAACTCATGCCTTCTGTAACGATTTTATACGGAATTGAGTTGATTTTATTCAATGGGCGCAACGACACCAAAAAAGCCTCAAAGAATGGCGCCAGAATAAAAGTCAAAAACACCGCTAGTCCGAGGTAAATGCCGACTTTCTCATACCACTTGTACTTATTGATCAATGTTTGAGCCTCCGACAAGTTTGTAGGAGTCGAAAATTCTCCATGTCCAGGCCATGTCAACTACGCTTTTCGTTCGTCGAGCTTCATCAATCTTTATTGCCGTCATACCAGCCACTAGACCATCCAAAACCGAAACTGGTAGCGGCGCCCCGTCGCGCAAGTGCGCGAATATATCTGCGATCATTTGCTCGTCTGCGCCGTAATGCGCCGAGAGGTCGCTCCCCTGATATGACTTGTCTTCAAGTGTTTCGCGGGATTTCGCGTCTGTCAGCTTGAAGAAATTGCGAATGAAGTCACCTTCGGCCATGCCCTTAGAACCAATGACGGCAAAACGACGGAATTCGTCCGGCACATTCATATTGGTGTGGAAGCAAAGGTTTTCGCCGCCTTCATATTCAATGATGGCTGTTTGATAATCAATGATGTCAGCATCGCCACCAAACACTTTGTCAGAGCCCAGCCAACCTGAAGGCTTGAACTGGTAAACTTCAACATCGTTTTCTGTTTCACGCGATGGCACAAAGCTCTTGCGACCGCCAAAGCTCGCAACACGCGTTGGGCGTGAACCCACAAGACCATTATAAAGGTCCAAATCGTGGCAGCATTTTTCAAGCATGAAGCCACCGGAATATTCCGAATAGCGGCGCCAATCGCGCATGAAAAATCCACCGTGATAAGGTGCGATATGCTCAGACGCTTCAATTGATGCAATGTCGCCAAGAACGCCATTGTCACGCGCTTTGATCAAGTCGCGATAAAGAGGCGCATAGCGCAACACCAAACCAATCATCAACTGGTCTGTGTTGCCGCCCGTTTTGGCCAACAGATCAAGCAACTCAAATGTTTGCTCCTCAGTTGTCACAACGGGCTTTTCTGTAAATGTTTTCACACCTGCTTCAAGCGCGATGCGAATATGCTCGAGGTGCATGTGGTTAGGCGAACCGATCATCAATAGATCCAGGTCACCCTCTTCCAGCATTTGCGGAAGACTATCAAAATGACGACCAGGATTAAGTGGCTTTAACGGCATTCCTTCAGTTTCATGCCCAGTCGCTTTCACCCCTTGCACGATTGACAAACCAGCCGGAGCTGGATCGACATAACCAACGAATTCCACGTCGTCCTGTGTTTGCCCAATTACCTGTGCGAGATAGGCAAGTCTAAAACCTAATCCAACAATTCCAATCTTTGTCATTCCACTCTCATTTTCTGAATAGGTTGCAGTGCACCGATTGCGCTAAGCCAACGCCAGCATCTGTTCACTTTTTGCGCCTTTAGAAGCACCGCCCTAAACTGCGCTGGTAAAAAAGTTTTCGGCGGCGAGTTGATTTGCAAGACTCGCAAGACCATGAATGTAAACGGGTTTTACAATGGGCGTTTGACGAGCGATCACCATTGGATCAATCCCGTGAACTTCTTCGCCAAGCGCCTTCACATTTATCCGCTCACTCAACATCACAGTCAGCTCAAATGGCATTGCCGAACCCAAAAACAACGTATCGAAGTCGAGAATTGCAATCGCAAGACTTGCACCTTGAGCAAGGATCTCGCCAGCTTTGCCCATCCATTTTTCCAGCGAGACGTTCTGTTCTGGAGTGAGCTCCGATAAACCCGACCAATCTCGCCAATCCTTCTGTTCAAGCGCGTCAAGGAGTGATTTTTCAGAGACCTCAACTTCACTAAAGTCGAATAACCTGCCTATTTCGCCAGCGTTGCCGAATGCGCCTTCAATCAACTGACCATTGCAAACAATTCCACCCCCGGTACCCGATCCAACATGCAAGGACAAAAAATGTTGAGTACTTGTACTCGAAACAAGTGCCCCTGCGAGTGCCGTACCGTCATTTACAATTGCTACCGGTGCAGACACACACTCTTCCAACTCGTGCTTCAAGTCGATTTGTGGCCAACCAATTGGATCAGCAATGGAAACGATGCTTTTGCCACGATCAACAAAAAAACCTTGAACCACAGCGACAGCACCTACGATTCTGCATGTGCTAGGAAGAGTGCTTGTGGCTTCCTGTACTAGTTGTTTGACCCAATAAAGCTGCTCGTTCGCAGTCGCGATCTCTTTTACAAGAACTTGCTTTGCATGGACCCCGCCACCGAGATCTTCAACCTCTACAACAATGCGGTCGCGAGAAATTGCGATTCCGACACTCGCCAAACTACCTTTCAGGAACCTAACAAGCATTGGCGGTTTACCTCGGGTTCCCGCTCGACTTTCCTTCTCTTCCACGACACCCATCTCCACCAACGGCTGCAGAATACGCATTGATGTTTGAGGCGAGATTTCAAGAATATGGCAGATGTCGGAACGCATCACTCCTTCGGTACGGGCGACCAGTCCAAGCACGCGTTTCTGATTGCTGGTAAATGTCATTTCATCCGTAACGAGTTCTCACTCGACTTCCCTCTCGTAGTTTCCATTTT
>CAJXLH010000005.1 GCA_913055925.1 uncultured Maritalea sp.
ATGGGCATCATCGAAGGCTATCAAGCCCACCTCAGTCGGCGAAAGCTGGGGCTTGGTGTCATGGCCTTCGTTCAACTGAGTTGCTCAGAGCACGATCAAACTGCCACCGCCGAATTCCAACGCATTATCGAGGTCACACCTAATATTCTCGCCTGCCACAACACCACGGGCGAAGACGATTTCTTACTTATCGTGGTCACTCGTGATTTGGACGACTACAGCGCCTTTGTTGACGGCACTTTGCGGCGTCTGCCTGGCGTGACCAGCATTCGCTCAAACCTTTCACTCAAAGAGATGAAGGCGTCGAGCAAGCTGCCTGTGGGTGTTTCAAAGCAGTAAGCAACGCGTTATTCTAAAAGTGGACGTTCGTGTGAAAGCAGCAAAAGGTCACTTTGTTCGCATAGCTGTCATTCAGGTGCAACACGCGATGCAGGATTTTGGTCCAAAGTTGCTTGACCGTTGGTCTAGTTTTGCTTGACTCACAAGCCGAAAAACCTTCGGTTTTCCGCTCGAATTGGTCCAATTACGCGTGACATCTGACATTCTTTGTTAGATGTCACAGCATTCTGGCCAATGGTCACATTTTAGACCAATGCGTCGTTTGCGCCGGTGGAGGAGCGCGGCCATTTTGCGGTCTCGATCAAACACCAGCGATCGGTCAATGTTCTTCTCGGGAACCGCTCCAAAGAGCGGCGGAAGATCATTTACCGATAACGGGAGTGTCGTTCGGTTTTGATGCAGGCTGGAATTAGGTTTCAAGACGGGTCAAAGCCCGTCGCCGTGTTCTCGGGTGACCTGGCAATCGAGAGGACGGCCAAAAGTGACCACCTGAAGGGCGGGCCAAATGAGTTCTATTGGCTTTGAACGTCCGCTATGCAGACTTTTGAGACCTTTGCGGAGTTCGCGCAACTAAAGTGCCGGTCGGAGCAGGTAATCTTTTTAGTCGCGAACCTTTCGGAAAAAAGGCTGTTGGCGAGGCTTTGCCCCTATACTAATGCTCACAGGGTTTCCGAAGGCTTCTCCGAAATGTCACGCGTCACTGCGACAACAATCTGCCCGTCTGCGAGAGTGCCGTTCACTGCGTCACACTTTTCCCTCACGAGTTCAACGAGTTCCTCAAAGTTCACCATTTTGCCATCGATTTTCTTTTTAAAGGCGCTTCTTATGACCTTGTTGGTCCTCTGGTCTTTTTCCATTTTCCTCGGACGGGACGCATTCACGAGAACATATATGCCGGTATGAGATGAAGTCTCCAACAGATACTGATTTGAGAGTTGCTCATCAGGAGTGTTGACCAAGTGATGTCCTTTCCAGTGCGCCATATCGGCAAGCTTAATCTCAACGGACACCTTCCCCAAAGCGTCCAATCTCGAGTGCAACCTGATATCTGGTCGCTTTTCACCGGCAACTTCTTGCTCCCTAATAACCGTGTAGTAGCGCTCCCCCACGTCTCTAAGGCGGGCGGCCAGCCAATTTCTTAAATCCCCTTCTTTTGCATCGCCACGCCGGAAGAATGCACTTTCATCATCGTCGGATGTATGCAGTCGTTCGAGCAGCGTCGTTAGATGCGATTGGCAAAGCTTCCTGAACTCTTCCACAGTCGCGGGTGCCTTGGACTGGTCGTTGAGAAACTGAATTGCTTCATCAGGGGAAAATTCAGGCCTTCTTCCGGCCCCTCGCTTCATCAATTCGATCTGGTACAAAAAAGTGTCCCGATAACTCGAAAGCGTAGTAGACGTGGCTAGTCTTTCAAAAGCGCTGATAGCCTCAGGTATTTGAAGGGCCGCCAACAAGTTTGTGTAGTTTCGCCTGTTGCTCTCCGCGCGCTCCGCTTTTCCCGGCGAGTACATACCCTCATGCTTCACATCTTTCTCGGGAGGCCATGCCAGATACGATGCCTTAACCAACCACTCAAGGAGAATCGGGTCTTGTTTAAACTCAGCTCGCACAGCGTTCGGTCCTTCTGCTAGAGCAGGCTCGTTTCGCTCGCGGCCCAAGTATTCGATAAACAGCGCTCTTTGTCCGGCGCTTTGGAGATCAGCAAAAGTCGAGGCCAATACACTTTTAGCGGCGCTTGAGTTGACATTCATAAGACTGTCGAGCCAAAACCACGCCTCTCTGAGATTAAACCGGGTCAATGAAGCTCGATACCCTGAGACGAGAAACCTCGAAAGACGGTTCCGCTCAACAGAGGGGGCGCGAGCCACGATGTCTAGACAGAGCATTCTATCGCGACGGTTCTTTGGAAGGGCACGAATCATCATCCTTAGGAGTAACGGCGCGACGAGGCTCCTAGTCTGGATATCAGAGTAGGCAATCTTACTCACGCAATCAGACCCGTGGTGATCATCGTCACCTTGCTCAGTCATGAAGTCCACTGACAGCGCAGCTTTGATCTCAGAGCAAAATTGGCTTGGAAAATTATGTGCCAGCTCGTCAACCCATTCGGGAAAGCCATTCAATTCATGAAACGCGAAGCGGAACGCCTTGCGCGCAAGGTCTTTATCGCCGGGCAACTCCCCAAAAGAGTAATCCAAGTTGATGCCAGCTAGGCCGATGTAGCCGAGATATGTTCGTCTTTCAGCGTAACTTGTGTCGTTGGCCTTCCAGTATTGTCGCAAGCCATCACTAAATAGCTGGGCAATCTCAGATCCGTATTTCTCTTGGACTGCACGGATCGTTCCTGCCCCAAAGTCATTTGGGGCCATTTCGAAAAGCCAAACCGCATCACCGTTGTCAAGCTCACCAGCAGCAATGCTCTTTCGGTTGCTCGAGATGAGTTTTTGATTTTTTCGGACGGCTCTCCATGACTGAATGGTTTTCTTTGCGTCGCGAAACCAGTTTTGAGCGTTATAGCGATATTGATGTTGGAAGAGAGATTTTGTTCTAAGAAACCAACCGTGGATGCCGAATTGTCGCCGTTGATCTTCGTCTCCATACGTTCTCAAATAATTTCTGAACTTAGCTAATGCACTCCTATGCTCTTCTCCTCGAAGTTTGGCCAAAATCGTTCGTGCCAGATCAAGGTAGAAACTCCGCTCATTTTGATCGGAGATCTTTGATGCGAGTTCGCAAAAGTGAGAGACGTCGGACTGATCGAAAACGTCTCCATTTTCTTCTCTGTCATCAAATTCCAAAGGGTATATCGCTCCGAACGGAACGCGGTGCCGCTGAACTTGATCAGAAAATATAGTTATTCGCCGCTGAACGAGAGCGTGTTTGACGTCTGGTCGTGCTCGAAGACCAATTGCCAGTTGCTTCGTTGGCGCTTTGCGACCAAATACGTCCGTCTTGTGATCGCTGCCCATCGCCAATTCAATGGCGTCTAGTATGTTTTCATCGTACGGGCGCTGCTCCTCATCACCCAATAACTCTGAAGCCAAAAAGATAATGGCGGGCACAAATCTGTTGTAGCGAGACGAAGCGCTTGGCATTCGATAGCGGTTTTCGGATCGGCTGACAGATGCAAAGCGCAGCAATATTGACAGCCATATCTTCTTCTGGGAGTTGGGCAGGTCCTCTAGCAATTTGATCAAATACCGAAATGTTGCTGACGAATAGTTGGAGCGTTCTCGCCGAACTTTTGAAAGAATGGCAATCCCGTCAAGCAAGGAAGCTTCGCCAAAGCTGTACTTTAATGCCTTCAACAGGAACATATTCCAGTTTGGGGCCGATTCCGTATCCTCGTTGTCCGGCGGCGTGGATTGCATGGCTGCTGAGAGTACATCAGCGCAAAAGGAATAATCACCTATCTCATCAAGCGCGGTGCACGCTTCCGCTTTGCTTCGATGGCCAATTTCGGGGTTTTGCACATAGCCCGCCAGTTTGTCAGCGAGTGAACCCATCTTGCCAAACCGAGCGACCTCAATCAAAAAATCAGTTAATTCGGGGGAACTGGATTGGTCCAGAAGCTCATTGACTACAGGCCACAGGTCAGGGTGTGTGAAGCGCTTTACATCATCATGATAGAACCACTCGCCTCTGAAGCGAACCTCTTCGTAGAGGTGTGCTTGTTGGCGTAACACGATCTCCTTGTCGCCTACAGATAGTGATTTAGGGTCTCCAGTCTCGATTAGTAGTGCTGGCCTCACATTCACAACAACTGCCTTGGCGGAACTGTTCAAAGCTGCCAACCAGCCCATAACATGCTCAGTTGATTGTGGGATGGATCTACGTCCTAACCCCTCGGCAAAAAGCGGCAAGATTGCCTCTTCGGAATAAGCTCGAGCGCGCAAGCTCTCGTCAAAGTGCTCAGCGGCAAGGAAGTCCCGTATCTCCCTATGGGCGAACATGATACGCCCCCCGACAGAAGGCTGGAATAACCCGCAGGCAAGCAATTGGCGAACTTCAGCGGGTGTCCAAGCTTCTATATCTGTTGACAGAATATTTGCTGCATTCATGGCATCGCCTACTGCCATAGGCTGGACAGAAAAATCCTGCTTGCCGGATAAAATCACGAATGCTGCAAGTTTTGAGACCGCCTTACGAGCACGATTAATGTCAATGTTCAAGCGGTCCTTGCTTTCAGATTGCCCGAACAGTCGCCAAGCAACTAAATCGCGCATGACTTGCAGTCTTGACTTGAAGACGTCCTCGGGGGAACGGCCCTCATTAATTGCTTTTTCCCAAACATCCAGGAATAGGTGCGCGTCCAACGGTTGCTGGATTAGACCGGTGGAAAGATGGACGTTAACCGCATTGATGAAGTCCGAAGTTTTTACTCCGCGAGAAATAGCAAGTTTCTCAATATCCTCACTGGCCAGCGGTGCAAGGCGATAAATCTTGTGTTTTGGGCCATCTGCTCCCAAGTCCTGCGTGGCATTTCGTGTCTGTTTTATAAAGCGAGTTAGACGTCGTACATCGCCATCCCCAAGCCACTCACTTGGACGACTTGTAATCAAAACATGCAGCGGCCCATCTCGTCGCCCGACTTCCTGAGTGACAATGGCAAGGGCCTTTTCAAGTGCGCTCTCGTTGCGCGAAGACGGTAGGCGCGCTTCGTCAAGCGCGTCAAAAAACAGATAGCCACCTTTCTTTGACTTCTTCCATTTTTCAAAGCGCTCAGGTTGATGTTCCAATTCAAAGTCGAATGAGCCCGCCAAAGTTCCATCTTGCAGTGCTTCCAAACGCATCAGGAATGCATCTTGGCCTTGTTCAATTAGGCGCTCCACCTGATATCGAACTTCAGTTGTTTTTCCCGCTCCAGCAGTACCAAGGAGAATAGTAACGTCGTTGGTGAGAATTTCATCCCACGTTTTTCCCGTCTCGCGCGTCGCGAGAGAAGCCCAAATACTGTCCGGCTCATTATCAAAATCTGTCGAATGGATTTCGACAAACCGCCGCGACAAAGAAACGTACTGTCCGCTATTCATCAGATTGCTTGATACCTGTTGGCGTTGGGTTCATCGGTGCCGCGCATGCACCACCTACAGTGAAATACATTAATAAAAATCACAAGAAACAAGTCTTTCAGTTGCATTGAGCAGGGTGACTCTAATCCAACGTCAAAGTCTAGCCCATCCGCACAACTTCTTTCTTACGATGAGTAACTTTTTTGCCTTTGTACAATCGATTAAGCTATCTCGTTGCAGGTCGCTTAAACAGCATATTTAGGTCAATGCTCCTAACCATGAGTGCCAAACGAAGGTCCGGATTGGGCTCAAAGCAGTCTCTCGCTCAGTTGGGTTACAAACTTGGTACTGGGTCAAAAAAACGGCCCAAAGCGGATAACTAAAATCACTTGTGCGTCAAAACTTGAAACATTTCAATTTAATTGTAGACTTTTCAAGTTTGGCCTGTTAACGTCACTGAAACTTGAGGAGGCGAGATGGCAAAAGGTCAGGTGCAATTAGATTCAGTTTCCAAATCCTTCGGGGCGCTGAAAGTGATAGATGACATCACATTGTCAGTTGCGGACGGCGATTTTGTTGTCTTGTTGGGTCCGTCAGGTTGCGGAAAATCAACGCTTCTCAGAATGATTGCTGGCTTAGAAACTGTGTCAGATGGCGATCTGTCTATTGGTGGGATGCGCGTAAATGAAGAGCATCCGAGCGACCGCAACATTGCAATGGTGTTTCAGAATTACGCTTTGTATCCACACATGTCGATTAAGGACAATATTGGATATCCACTAAAGTTAGCAGGGATTGCAAAAGCCCAGCGTGACGCGAAGATACTACAAGTTGCAAAGCTACTTGAGCTGCAAGATTTGTTGGGACGGAAGCCGGCGCAGTTGTCTGGAGGTCAAAGGCAGCGCGTGGCAATGGGGCGCGCACTCGTTCGAGATCCAATGCTTTTTCTTATGGATGAGCCGCTTTCAAATTTGGACGCAAGATTACGTCAGCAAATGCGCAAAGATATCAAAGCGCTGCACGAAGAGCTTCGGGTTACCACACTATATGTGACGCATGATCAAGTTGAAGCTATGACCATGGCCGATCAGGTTGTGTTGCTAGATAAAGGCAAAATTCAACAAATCGGTTCCCCTAAAGAAATATACAATCGTCCAGAAAATCTTTTTGTTGCAAAGTTTATCGGTAATCCAGCCATGAACATAATAGAGGATGTTTCGACCTGTCGGCTCTTCTTAAAACGGTTTGACTTTGACGGTTCGGGTTCGGAGTACCCATTAGTTGGGCTTAGGCCGGAAAATATCGGTATTGCGCCATTTGAGGGGGTGGCGCCGACAAGTCTTATGTTCGAAGCGCGAGTTGAGCAAGTAGAGATGCTTGGTAGCGAAAGCTTGTGCCACCTGACACTTCAGGTTGATGGCGGCGTTAAAACAACAATTACGTCGAAATTAAATGGAGACAGAAGTGCGCTCAAGGGTGAGCGGGTCCAGCTGTCAATTGAGCCGCTCGATTTACATCTGTTCGAAAGAGCGACAGGGAGGCGGTTGTAACGCAATTCAGCGAGTGGCCGCAAGTTTCATGAGGAGGAAACTATGAATCTCAAAAGACTAACCGTAGCGTCCGCGGTCATGCTGGCTGGAATAGCCAGTGCGAACGCAGAAAGCAATAAGTTGAACTTCTGGACATGGCATCCGAGTGAGCCAGTCTTGAACAAAATCATAGAAGGTTTTGAAAGCGAAAATCCCGGCGTTGAAGTCGAATTGCAGCTTTTCGAATCTGGAGCATATCAAGACCGGCTACCGCTAGCGTTGGCGAGCGGTGATGAACTGGATGTCGTTGCGGTTCAAACAAGTTCGATGGTGGAGCTAGTTAAGGACCAGCTTTCTCCAATTGAGCCGCTCTTTGAAGAGAATGCGTCAAAACCGATTACTGAGTTGCTCAATGAAAATGCTATAAGACAAGGTAAAAGCCTGGCAAGCGACAATGAGTTGTACATTGCGCCGATGGGTGTTCTGGGCTCGGTCGTGGCCTACTACAATATGGACCTGTTGGGCGAACTCGGTTTAGCAATCCCGAGAAACCGCGACGATTTGAAAAATTTGGTTGAGCAAACAAAGGCCCAGCGCCCTGATCTCGTACCTATTTCATTCACTGGGGCGGGCTGGTTCCTCGATGAGATTGGCACAACCATCGCCGAACAAGTAAGCCCTGGCTTCTTTGACTCGGTCCGCTACAACAAGGGCGGTCGCTGGGATGACGACGCGTATCAAACCGCATTTAGCGCCTTAGTCAATCTTTACAAAGATGGTGTGTTTTCAAAAGACACTTTGGATTTAGACTATGGCCGCTCTGTTGAACTATTCCAACAAGGCCAATCTGTAATGTTCCTGCAGGGATCGTGGGAAAACGGAATTCTTTCCGCGCCATTTCGTGCAGCAAATGGGATCAAATTGACTAATGTCAGTGCGTCCGCATTTCCTACGATTCTGCCAAACACAGATCACTCAATTAGGTCATTCATTGAAGTTGGCCTCGCAGTTCCAGAGGCATCACAAAACAAAGAGCTCGCGACAAAGTTCGTAGAATATGTTGTTGCGGGCAACGGAGTAGCTGCGTGGAGCGACACATTATTTGTGGTTCCTTCTCACGTAGACTTCGAGCTTGCTGAGGGGATTTTTAGCACAGAGGAGGCTCGTCGAGGCTACAACGAGGTATCCTATCTGCTTTTGAACCCTGGAAGTCATCGCAACAACGTTTCCGACTTTTCTAATGTCGTTGGTGACACAATCATCGCTTCCATCATTGGTGATACTGACCATAAACAACAAGTTGAGTATCTCCAACGCGAATGGGATAGTGGACGCTACTCAAACGCTGAGTAATCCCACTTGAACCACCTAGTCGTCCTCCCAGACATAAGGCTAGGTGGTTCACAATTTTAAGTGAGGTTCAGAAATGAAAATTCCACAAAACTTGCTCACAAAAATGTCCTTCAAGGAGTTCCTTTTCTTCTTCGGTCCATTGATCGTGATCTATGCAGTTTATTACGTGTTTAGCACTGGATTTCTGATTTCGACGTCGCTTCAGAAGATTTCAATTTCTTTGGTCAATGGGAAATGGGTTGGTCTGCGAAACTTTGAATTGCTGTTGACTGATCCACGTTTTCTGATTGCTCTAAAGAACAACTTTTTGTTCGCCGGCGTAGCAATTGGTGCTGGACTAACGCTTGGGTTCTTGATCGCTGTACTTATATCAAGCGGTGTCAGGGGGCGTTCAGTTTTATACACGGTCTTCTTGTTGCCGACATTGATGCCTTTGGCGCTAATCGCGACAGTTTTCCGAACGTCGCTTGAAGCGCGCATGGGGGCTCTAAACGAAACTTTGCGTGCACTTGGCTTGGACATGTTTGCTCTAAACTGGCTAATTGAACCGAACCTCGCATTTGGTGTCGTGTGTGTTTTGTTCGTCTATCTGATCGGGCTGCCGATCATGTATTATGTCGCCAATTTATCAACCATAAACACCTCACTTATTGAGGCCGCGATCCTCGACGGCGCAAAGACCCCTCGCTTGATGTGGGAGATATTGTTTCCGTTAATGAAAGGCACGCACCGGACAATCGTTATTTCGACATTACTCACATCCTTCCGAGCGTTCGATATCGTGTTTTTTTCGACCGGCGGTGGACCAGGAGGCGTGACCGAGATCACAGGAACATATGTCTACAATTTTTCAACGTCGGGCGCCAATGTGGGTTATGGATCGGCAGCTGCATTGATTGCGATGATCGCCGCATTTTTAATTTCACTTATTCAACTTCGGAAGTAGGTACAACGTGAATCAAGCCGCTCAGCCGGATTTCTTGCATAGAAGAAAACTTGAACGCATCGTCATGAGCACGGTGTTGGTGATTATGGCACTAATCTGGTTGCTTCCAATCATTAACGCAGTGATACGAGGTTTTGCGTTTAACGGACTGCAAAACTACATAGATGTTATCTTTGGTGATATTGGCGGCATCTCTCTTTGGCGCACATATGTTAACTCTCTCGCGATTGCAGTGATCCACGCGGTTGTTGTCACCTCCGTTTCAGCGTTGGCCGGTTATGGTTTTGCTTACTTGGAATTTCGCGGCAAAGAACTCTTCTATTTTGTGGTGTTGATGTTCTTGGCAGTACCTGCCACTTCTCTGCTTGTACCCTTGTTTTTCATCAACAGAGAGTTAGGTTTGCGAGACAATCTACTTGCTGTGGCTTTGCCAGAAGCTGCGCTTACCCTGCCGTTTGGAGTTTTGTTGCTACGAAACTTTGCAGAAGGGCTTCCACGCTCGTTCATCGAGGCTGCAGCGATTGACGGGGCCGGACATGCGCGTACGTTCTTCACGGTTTTTGTTCCGCTAAGCAAGCCTGCGCTACTCAATATCGGAGCTCTTTCGATGATGTGGTCTATGCAAGATTTCATTTTCCCGTCTTTGTTTCTCACCGGAAAAGAAATGACGACCGCCGCCCAGGCCGTTCAACGGTTTCAAGAGTATCTCGGCGCAACGCCGGATGATATCGGTCGCTACAACGCTAGCCTTGTACTCTTGGGAGTACCCGCGCTTATCATCATCGGCTTTGGTCTACGCTTTATAACAAATGGTTTAACTGCGGGCGGCGTCAAGGAATAGTTATGAGTAAGATTGTGGAGCAAGTTTCAGCGCAGCTCGGAAAGCTGCGCTTCGATCGCCCTGCCAAAAATTTCAATGAGGCGATTCCCATAGGAAATGGGCATCAGGGAGGGATGGTCTACGGTCAGTTTCC
Source organism: uncultured Maritalea sp. (assembly GCA_913055925.1). Lineage (GTDB taxonomy): Bacteria > Pseudomonadota > Alphaproteobacteria > Rhizobiales > Devosiaceae > Maritalea. The sequence continues at coordinate 10,154 of CAJXLH010000005.1, forward strand.
GACGGAACGTTTTTCCTTCAATGAGGATACCGTCTGGGCTGGCGTGAAGTCACCTGAGCCAATTACAAGCGGTCCGGAAACTATAGAGCAGGCACGTATTCTCATGCTCAGTCGCAATGAAACAGATGCAGAAAAGCTCATTTCAGAAAATTTTCTCACTGCCTTCAATCAACCATTTTTGCCAGCAGGCGAACTGCAAATAAGTTGGCCCGAAGACCTGAACGCGCGCGATTATTGCAGAGGGTTGGATATCAAGTCTGCCACTGCTCACGTGTCTGCCACCAGTGATTATGGGGATGTCGATGTGAAGTACTTCGCATCAAATCCCAATCGTGTTTTAGCTATTGAAATCGCTAGGTCTGGTGGGCCACGAGAGTGCGAAATTGTTTTAAAATTGCGCTCTAAACTTGCCTACGTGGTTGAAACAAGCGGTCGAGAATTGATTTTGCGGGGTAAAGTTCCATCGAAAGTGAGATGGAATGGGGTAGATGATCTTGCAACAAGAGATAATTTTGTTGAGTACAAGGAATTTAACCACAACGAATTTAAGTGTGTCGCGCGTGTTGTTTCTGATGGTGCAGTGCTAGGGGGCGATCAAGAAATTCGGGTAAAGAACTTCAGAAAGATTACGATATTGTTGGCCGTGCGATCAAATCGCATGGAGCAAAACCCACTTGAGGCATGTCTCGCTGACGTTGATGCGGCGGAGCGAAACCTGAACAGTCTACATGTAACACACGTTCAAGATTTTTCCCGACTGTTCGACGCAGTAAAGTTGGAATTAGGAGAAGAAACACAAACTGCTGTCTTGCCAGAAGGCGAAGCACTCAATCTGAGCGCCAAGTTAGCAAAGTCAGCTTTTGACTTTGGGCGCTACCTGCTGATTTCCAGCAGCCGGCCCGGAACACAACCTGCAAACTTGAAGGGCGTTTGGAACGAGGACATCGATCCAGCATGGTGGTCGAACTACACCCTAAATATAAACACACAGATGAATTATTGGCACGCTGAAATGTGCGGTCTTGCTGAATGTCACGAGCCACTTTTTGATTTCATAGAAGATCTTGCCAAGGCCGGCGAAAAAACTGCAGCGGTTCAGTATGGTCTTAGCGGGTGGGTCGCGCATCATCAGACTGATTTCCACCGCCAAACGACACCGGTCGGCGCTCTGCCGCAAGGGCCCATAGATAATTGTTTGAAATGGGCATTTTGGCCTTTTGGCGGGGCATGGCTTGCTCTTCATCATTTTGAACATTTTCAATACAGCAATGACTTGAATTTCTTGCGGGATCGAGCGTACCCAGTGTTGTCAGGTGCAGCGCGTTTTGTCGCTGATTGGCTTGTAGTTGATCCAAATGATGGCAAAAAAATCACTACCATTCCATCTACCTCACCGGAAAACACCTTTTTAAGAGAAGACGGAACCGTGGGGAGCTTGTCGATTGGCTCGGCAATGGACCTTGCGATAACGCGGCAACTGTTTGCCAACACAATTGAAGCAGCAGAAATCCTCGGGGAAAGCCAGACATCGTTTGTTCAGATGCTAAAGACGAAGCTTTCGAACCTTGCTGATTACAAGTTTTCGCAGGACGGCCGAATATTGGAGTTTGAAAGCGATTATCCTGAGGCCGAGCATCCTCACCGCCACATTTCACCCGTATTTGGTTTGTGTCCCGGCACAGATGTCACGTTTGAGACTAACCCAGATCTATGTAATGCCATGAGAAAGTTCTTGGATGCTCGCGGATCAACAGGAACTGGTTGGTCTCTCGTTTGGAAGGCGCGTTCGTATGCGCGGCTCCTTGACGGCAAAAAATCGTTTGAATTCATGAACCGACTATTTGAGCCGGTGCCTTCGAATTTTTTCGAAGCGGCCGACGATGGCGGCGGCATTTATCCTAATATGCTGATGGCTTGCCCACCATTCTGCATAGAGGCAAACATGGGGTTCGTTGCCTCAATAGTGGAGTTGTTTGTCCAAGATAATGCTAATTATGTTCACTTGCTACCGGCACTGCCAGCGCACTGGGGGACTGGAACGCTTTACGGAGTTAGATTGCGCAAGGGTATGGTCTTGGATTTGGAGTGGCGAAATGGTCAGCTTACGCTTGCAAAGATTAAAAGCCGAGTCCATCAAAAAATTCAGGTAAAATATCAGGATAAGCTTTGTGAACTTATTGTAGCACCTGATAAGATTTGCGACGCAAAGACTGTGTTTGAAACACAGACGTTGGAGTTAAATTGACAAACAAAAAAAAACGAACGTCGACCATTACAGATGTTGCGGAGCTCGCCGGCGTATCAGTCGGGAGTGTTTCTCGCTATCTAAATGGAGAACAACTACGCAGGAAAAACCGCGAAAGTATCGCGGAAGCGATAGAACAGCTTTCCTACAGACGAAATACCTCCGCCGCCAACATCCGAAAAAACAGTTCAGGCTTTATTGGTTTCTTACTGCCGTCATTCGATGAGTTTCACACCGGCGTTCTTGAAGAAGTGGTAAATCAGTTCACTCTGTTGGGCTATGTTGTTTTACCTTTCTCGCATGGAGATCAAGGTTCATTTCTAAAAGGAGCTCTCGAGTATTTTAAAGCGCAACAAGTTGACGCTATAATTGCATCTGGCGATCTTGGTTTTTACAAGTCAATGGACATCCTTCAGGACATTAATGTTCCGCTTACGCTTTATAGCAACGATATTAAGGGCATGAATGTCGACCGTGTTTTAATTGAAGATGAAAAGGCTTCGTTCCAAGCTGTTAATCATTTCATTGAAATGGGACACATTGACATCGCAATACTCGTTGGCGATTTGCGAGATAGTACTGCCACGGGACGCAAAAACGGATATGAAAGAGCACTCGTAAACGCGGGACTGGAAAAACCAGATTCTTCAATGATTGCTGGTGGTGGCTGGCAAACGCGACACGGGTACTTAGGAACCCACGAGCTCTTTAGCGATGGTAAAAGACCCACGGCAATATTTGCGTCAAACTATTTCCTTGCGCTGGGGGCAGTTCAAGCACTTGAAGAACTAGATCTCAGAGTTCCGGCGGAAGTCTCGTTGGTTTCATTTGGCGATGCAAGTTTTTTACCGTTTGTTTGTGGCGGTATCACCGCGGTTGGCTTCTCATCAAAAGAAATTGGCCGGCAAATATGTGAGTTCGCTCTTTCAAGGATAGCAGAAGGCAGCTCGGCACCATCACGAACGTTTGTACATAAACCGAGCTTCGTTTTAAGGAACTCAGTGAAACGCCCACAGTAATCCTGCTCAGATGGAAATGACTGTGGTGTTTAGATCGTACGTAAGCGAACTACTAGTGTCTGAAGATGGCAATTTTGCCATTCTATTTGCGCTTTTGATGTTACCATTAATGGTATTATCTGGTTCCGCAGTTGATTTCACACACATGCAATCGGTTCGGAAATCGACGCAAATCGCGCTTGACGCTGCAGTTCTTGATGCAGCCCATAAGATCCATTCACATAGTAGTTCAGTCTTGGAGAAAGAAGTCTCACAGTATGTCAACGCGATCGCGGAAAGCGGCACCAGTTTTACAATTGACAAACTGGTAATTGACAAAAAAGAAAATTTTATCGAAGTGCGTGGAAGACGGAAGACACAGACCCATTTCATCAAACTGGTCGGTGTGAACGAGCTGGAGTTCGCCACTGTCTCCCGTGTTTATAAACCTACAGAAGCGGTCGAGATATCCTTGGTTTTGGACGTTTCGTCATCAATGCGAATGCGAGGGCGGATCAGCAACCTTCGGAAGGCTGTGAAATTATTCGCAGACACAATCTTTCAAGACAAAAAACGATCCGACAATACTATTGTAAATCTAGTTCCCTTTGGAGGTTCTGTGCACCTAGGCAGTGGATATAAAAACTGGCTATCGAGCCCCGTAGCCCAATGGAGTGGCTGCTTCATTCCCAAAAAATTCTATCATAAGTCCGCAGATGACGACTTGAGACATTCGCACTCTTTGGAGGCCGTCGGCAATTTTACCATTTGGGTCGAAACCAACCCGTGGTGCCCGAAGTCGCAATCTCGGGCAGAGCCGTTTCTAAGCAGCAAGAAGCAAATCTACAAGTCAGTTGATCGCTGGGTTCTGTCTGACGGAACCGGGACGGATATAGGCGTAAGCTGGGGACTAAGAATGTTGTCGCCCAAATGGAGAGGAAAGTTTCATAGTAACAAATATCCCCAAGACTTCACAAACACGAAAAAGTATATGATCGTTATGACAGATGGCGGAACAACCTGGCAAACGAACAGCACGGCCAATAATGAAACATACAATCAGAATACGGCGAGAGACAACTTGGCATATGGGTGCGCGCAAGCTAAAAAAATGGGGATCGTGGTGCATACGGTATTATTTGAAGAAAATAGAAGATGGATCATAAGAGATATGGAGGACTGCGCCAAAAATTCGGGAAGTTTCTTCCGAGCGAAAAACGGAAGACAACTTAATGACGTTTTTGAATCTATTGCTCGGTCGATAAGGTCACCATATATTGGCCGTTAAAAGTCGCTGTCCGTCATCATATTATTTGAGACAAAAGGCTGTCTGATTTAAGAGATGATCTGGCTCATCTTTGTTGTTGATATTATGCGGCGGCTTTGCGGCTTTGCAAGCGCCGTTGTCTGATTGTGTTTTGCTTGATCCTTTCACGGTTGTTTAAGATGGATTGTGCCCTACCGAAGTATACGTCGGCTGGAGTTACGTTTTTGAGGCTCTCGTGATAGCGGTGATTGTTTTAGTGATCGACGAAGGCTTCGATTTGCTGGGTTAGATCGCCAGGTAGAAAGTAGTTCTCCAACAGGATGCGGTTTTTAAGGGTTTGGTGCCAACGTTCGATCTTGCCTTGGGTTTGGGGATGATAAGGCGCACCGCGCGTGTGGCTCATGCCTTTGCCCTTCAACCAGTCTCCAAGTTCGCTGGACACATAGCAAGGGCCATTATCACTGAGCAGACGTGGTTTATGAGACACAACCGCCTTGTCACAACCAGATGTCTTTAGCGCCAGGTTCAGCGTGTCTGTGACGTCTGATGTACTCATGGTGGTGCATAGTTTCCACGAGATAATGTATCGGCTGAAGTCATCCAGCACCGTGCTGAGATAAAACCAGCCCCAGCCCATCACCTTGAGATAAATAAAATCTGTCTGCCACAACTGATTGGGTCGCGTTGTCTTTTCTTTAAACTCGCTGGCCGTTTTCATCACGATAAAGGCAGGGCTGGTGATGAGGTCATGTGCCTTGATTAGCCGGTACACAGTGCTTTCTGAGACGAAGTAACCCTGACTGTCCGTAAAGCTTACTGCTAGCTCGCGAGGCGACAGCTCGGGTTGATCAAGCGCCAGATCGATGACCTGACCTTGCACCATATCCGGAATACGGTTCCAGGCCTTGTTTGGGCCAGATCGCTTATCTTCTAGGCCAGCTTCACCCAACCGCTGATATAGATCATACCAGCGATAAAAGGTTGGACGCGCAATGCCCAACTTGTCCAACGTGATTTTGACAGGCAGGTGAGACTGTTCAACAAGCCGGATGATCTCAAGCTTCTCGGATGCGGGGTATCTCATTCGTCGTCTCCCCTATCCATGAACATGCTTTTTTTTGAGCAAACGTAATTCTAATGTCTGCTCGGCAACGACTTCTTTGAGCTCAGCAGCTTCCTTGCGCAAGCCTTTAACTTCATCACTACTGGCTTCGCGAACAGTGTCACCGGCCAATCGCTTTTTGCCTGCCTCAAGGAACTCTTTGGACCATTTGTAATACATACTCTCAGCAAGACCTTCACGCCGACACAACTCGGCAATGCTCATCTCACCACGTAGACCATCTAAAACAATCCGTATTTTTTCCTCGGCACTATATTGCCGACGGGTCTTGCGCTTGATTGTGCGTACAAGCTTTTCTGAACTCGAACGATTGCTAACTGATTTCTGCTTCATCTTCGCTCCATAAGGGTTACGATGAACCAAAAATCATCTCTTAAGCAACAACACCAATCTGTCTATCAAATGCTGACGGGATACATGTAGTTCACCGACGCCCGTGAATCACAAAGAGTTCAATTCTGGCATTTCTGATCCCAGTGCCGATAATGCCGGTTTTTCGATTTGTGTGTATTTGCCTTTGCTCTTACAGAAGTGGTTGCCGATTTGGTTATTTGCCAGTCTTAATCGACATTGCTCTATCATGAATAATACCTTGCCAAATTCCCACCATTGCCAGTGAAGAACGTTGCAAAAGACTACCATATGCACATTTTTCATAAATCTCGAAATCATTGGATCGATACAAAATCGTCATGTTTTTTGAAAAATTTGCACAGAATTTGCAAAATAATATACATCAGAGATAAAAAGATATTAGCGTGATAGCCCCAACTTCATCATGGTGAAGGCAGTAGAGCCCAATTCTGGGCAACACTCGGGAGGATATTCTGATGAAACTTAAATCTGTTGCTCTAGGTTTTGCCGTATGTGCTGCAAGCGCGGCCAGTGTAAATGCCACAGAGCTAACTATCGCGATCGTGAACAACGGTCATATGATCAACATGCAAAAAGTGGCTGAAGCTTACACGGCAGAAACTGGCGTGAAGCTCAACTGGGTTTCGCTGGAAGAAGGCGTACTGCGAGAGCAAGTCACTTCGGATACAGCAACAGGCGGCGGCCAATATGATGTGATTAATATTGGGATGCAGGAAGCACCAATTTGGGGTGCTGCGGGTTGGATTGAGCCATTGAACTTTGGCGCATCTTACGACATTGACGATATGCTTCCTGCTATCCGCAACGGCCTTTCCCACGACGGCACTCTGTACGCAGCGCCATTCTACGGTGAATCTTCAATGGTCATGTACCGTAAGGATCTCACAGACGCTGCTGGCGTAACCATCGCGGACAATGACAGCTGGGACAATATTAAGTCTGCGGCAGCTGCAATTCACAACCCAGATGACGGTGTCTACGGTGTTTGTTTGCGCGGTAAGCCAGGTTGGGGCGACAACATGGCGTTTATCACTACCGTCGTGAACTCATTTGGAGGCGCTTGGTTTGATAAAGACTACCGTCCAACAATCGATTCACAAGAGTGGCGCGATGCCATCAATTTCTATGTCGACCTATTAGGTACCTATGGACCTCCGGGGTCTGAAGGCAACTCGTTCAACGAAATTTTGGCGCTCTACAACGAGGGTAAGTGCGGCATGTGGATTGACGCCACAATCGCAGCGTCATTCCTTGAAGTAGATGGTGTCGACTACGCTCAGTCACCAAATGCAGGAAATCCCGTTGGTGCAAACTGGCTCTGGGCTTGGGCAATGGCAGTTCCTGCCGGTTCTCCAAATGCGGAAGAAGCCCAGAAATTTATCGAGTGGGCAACGTCAAAAGATTACATCAAGGCAGTTGCAGATCATCCCGACTTTGGATGGGGTTCGGTTCCAACAGGTACACGTGCATCAACATATGCATATCCTGAGTTCCAAGCCGCAGCAAAATTTGCGGCAGCTGAAATGGCTGCAATTGAATCGGCGGCGCCAGAAACAACAGATCTGAAGCCATATGTTGGCGTACAATTTGCTGCAATTCCAGAGTTCCCACAGGTGGGTTCGGCAGTGGCGCAAGAAATGGCGGCAGCCCTCTCAGGTGCGAAATCAGTAGACGAAGCACTTGCCGCTTCACAGGCAGCAGCGGACGCGATCATGTCTGAGGCAGGCTACTACTAAGCTCCCACTAAAGTGAAAGGCCCGAACGTTTTTGTTTTGGGTCTTTCTCTCCATGGTGTTTTTCATTGTTTCTCATCGATCATGAGCAATTGTCGAGAACACCAAGACATACATTTTTTGGTTTAATGGTGAAAACATGTCCAAGCGCACATTGCCTAGAGCACTTCAAACCCCCGCCGTTGCGCTGTTGCTAATATGGATGCTTATTCCGCTAGGGATGACGCTATATTTTTCATTTATCCGCTATGTTTTGAACAGTTTACGGCGCCCGGAATGGACGACGCCGAGTCTGAGCAACTGGCGCGGCTTTGGAAATTATGAATATGTCTTGTTTCGCGCGAAGGACTTTTGGCTTGCTGTACAAAACAGCATGTTCATTGTGTCCAGCATTATTGTTTTGACCGTTGTGTTGGGATTAGCGATCGCAGTGTTGATCAACCGATCGTTCCCTGGGCGCGGTATTGTCCGTGTTCTGCTGATCTCGCCGTTTTTCGTCATGCCTGCAGTTAACGCAGTTCTTTGGATCAATATGATCCTTGACCCTGTGTTGGGATTGAACGGCTTAGCTGTAAGTGGACTTAACGCAATGATTGATGGTCTGCGAGAGTTTCCATTACTGGGTGGCTTTTTCTCTCTATGGCCAGAACTTCAGCCGATTTCGTTCCGCGCGACGCAAACTTCGGCATATGCGGTCATCTTGATGGTGACGTGGCAATGGACGCCTTTTGCTGTGCTGATCTTCATGACATCATTGCAATCCGAGGATCAGCAACAAAAAGAAGCTGCCGTTTTGGACGGGGCTGGGGTGTGGTCACAATTTATCAATCTAACCATTCCGCACCTTGCGCGTCCGATTGCGATCGTTGTGATGATCCAGGCCATTTTTCATCTATCTCTTTACGCTGAGATTGAAATTGTAAGTCGTGGAAACGGCAATAAAAACCTGCCGTATCTGATCGGTGAGTTTGCTTCGAACAATATCGGCGCAGCCAGTGCCACTGGCATCTTCGCTGTAATTTTGGCCAACATCGTTGCCTTCTTCCTATTGAGGATGATTGGCAAGAATTTGATGGATTAAGGGAGCAAACAAAATGGCAATTGTTGCGCAATCATCAAAGTTTTCAAAAGTCTTCTGGCCAATTTTGGCGTGGATTGTGGCTATCGTCTTCTTTTTTCCAATCTTTTGGATGGCCTTCACTAGCTTCAAAACAGATGCTGATGCCGTGAAGCCAGAGATGTTGTTTTTCTTTAAGCCGACACTCGATAACTACCTGAACATGACGGAGAATTATGATTATTGGCGTTTTGCCATCAATTCCGTCATCACATCAGTTTTCGCCACCTTGTTCACTTTGGTTGTTGGTGTGCCCGCTGCCTACGCAATGGCATTCAACCCATCAAAGCGAACCAAAGATATTTTGGTTTGGATGCTGTCGACCAAAATGTTGCCAGCTGCCGCAGTTCTTTATCCAATGACGTTTCTAACCAAGAATTTGTTCGGCATCTATGACACTCATTTCCTTGTCATCTTCGTGCTGAGCCTGATCAATCTTCCCATCGTGATTTGGATGCTTTTTACCTATTTCAAAGAGATACCAAAGGAGATCATTGAAGCCGGCAAAATGGATGGGGTCAGCCTTTGGGGCGAAATCAAGTCGATCTTGCTGCCTCTTGCATGGGGAGGATTGGCCTCTACAGCACTTCTTTGTTTCATCTTTTGTTGGAACGAAGCCTATTGGACTGTTCGTTTAACGACAACAGAAGCGGCAACTCTTTCAAAGTTGATTGAAGGCAATCGTGCACCTGAAGGATTGTTCTTTGGTCGATTGTCAGCGGTTTCTACTGCCGCAGTTGGGCCCATTATTGTTCTTGGCTGGTTCTGCCAGAAGCAACTTGTCAAAGGTCTAACATTTGGGGCGGTGAAGTAATGTCTATAATTCAACCGGAACTCGAATATGTCGATCGCGCAACCGAAACTATTCGGTATCTCGAACATGGATGGCCAACCGAATTGTGTCGCTGGCATGCCCATGAAGAATATGAGCTCCACTTGGTGGTTGCTACAAGGGGGAAAGCTTTTGTCGGCGACTATATCGGTGACTTTAAGCCAGGCGCATTGTTTTTGACTGGTCCCAATTTGCCACACAACTGGATAACCGACGAAGTGACTAGTCCTGACCCGGTACCTCTTCGAGATATGCTCGTACAGTTCAACCAAGAAAACATAGATCAGCTGACCAGAGCGTTCCCGGAGTTCAACGAAATGAACGCAATGTGGGAGCTTGCGAAGTCGGGCATCGAGTTTGTTGGCTTCGATCCCACTTTTGCGCGCGGGCATTTTGAGCGCATCCGAAATACGCGTGGATCAGAACGGATCGCCGCTTTTATTCGATTTCTTGTACGGGTCAATGAACACGCCGAGAAGAAGGCGCTCTCTGTGGTTAGTCTTGCGCAAGCTGAAGGCAATAGCCGACACTCCCGCATTGCAAATGTGGTAGATCACATCGTCAATAACTACGCTTCGGACTTTTCGCTTGAAGCCGCCGCGGACATGGCAAATATGAGCCCAACTGCGTTTTCACGTAATTTTCAAAAGAGCACGGGGAATAAGTTTGTTGAATTTGTAAATCGTGTGCGCATTGGACATGCTTGTTCGTTGCTCTATGCATCAGACGACCAAGTATCTACCATCTGTTATGACGTCGGTTTCCAAAATTTGGCAAACTTTAATCGCCATTTCCTGAAGATGAAAAATATGACGCCGACACGCTACCGTGAGCTGGCGCGCTCCGGTTTGCTCACCGAAGAAAGCAGTGTTCAATGACGTCGCCTGCGCCTGATCACGCTAACCGCCAATCCTACAACCCAGATGAATGCGAAATTGGTATTGTTCATCTTGGTTATGGCGCGTTCCATCGCGCGCATCAGGCTGTTTTTGTTGATCAATATATGTGTCAAACAAACGATTTGCGTTGGGGAATCGCGGCGGTCAATTTGCGAGAAAATGAAGCTGCATCTTTCGCGCGAGAAAACGGCAAAGCAAAAGCTTATGTTGTCAAAACGACGTCGCCAGATGGTGTAGATGATTTTCAGGTTGTAAATGCACATGTGACGTTTTCGGACTGGTCGAGTGAACCTGCTACTGCAGAGCAATTGCTAGCGCTAGATTCGGTGCACATCGTTACGATTACAGTGACCGAGAGCGGATATTATTTGGATGAAACAGGCAAATCGCTCGATCTGAATGAACCCCTAATCGCTTCTGAGATTGGTGGGGCTAGACCGCGAAGTGTATACGGATATCTCACCAACGCTTTGGAACAGCGCATGGTTACATGCGCGTCGCCTCTTACCATTTTGTGCTGTGATAACATCCGCTCAAACGGGGAAATGCTTGAGCGTTGTTTGCTGACCTATCTCGAACGACTTGGCAAAAATGATTTGGCAGAGTGGGTTCGCGTTAATGTGCGTTTCCCTTGTTCAATGGTGGACCGCATTACGCCACGTGCTGATAGGGAACTTGCAACAGAGGTCGAGAGCCTTTTTAGCGCAAATTTGCAAAGCCCAGTTAAGAGTGAAGACTTCATTCAGTGGGTAATTGAAGATAATTTTGCGGGTCCAATGCCAGCGCTCGGAGCAGTCGGGGTTGAGATTGTTGATGATGTCGACCCATATGAAGAAGCCAAAATTCGAATTTTGAATGGCGGACATTCAGGCCTTTGCTACTTGGGTGCATTGGCGGGCTATAAGACATTTGACGCTGCGATGAATGACATGCAGTTGCAACTGCACTTTAATAAATGGCAGTTTGACAACATCTTGCCCGGTTTGGCCATCGAGTTACCATTCGACAAAGTCGCCTATGTGAAGTCAATTGCACTTCGGTTCGGCAATCAAGCAATTGCGGACAGCTTAGAACGGATATGCATGGACGGCTGGGCAAAAATGCCGATCTATATACGTCCAACTCTTCAGTCCTGTTTAGAGCAGGGAATTGTGCCGCAAGCCGGATATGAATGCGTCGCCAGCTGGTTCGTATTTGCAAGAAGATATGGCCAAGGTGCCATGCACATTGAATATCATGAGCCAAATTGGGACAAGCTCAGGCCCCTGTTGGCTCACGGTAGAGAAATCGATTTTGCTCAAAGCGAAGCGCTTTGGGGACAATTACCAAATAGCTACAAAGACTTTGCGCCCGGAATTGTCGCGGCGATTAAAGAAATGGAGGACGTATGGCCGGCCTAACGATTAGAAATGTCAAAAAATCATATGGTGAAGTGCAGGTCATGCATGGAATCGACCTCGACATAAAAGATGGCGAGTTTGTTGTTTTCGTTGGTCCATCTGGTTGCGGTAAATCAACCCTTCTGCGCATGATTGCTGGGCTTGAGGAAATCTCAGACGGAAGCGTTGCGATTGGCGATCAAGTCGTCAACGAAGTTGCGCCTTCTAAGCGCGGCGTTGCAATGGTGTTTCAAACCTACGCATTGTATCCGCATATGAATGTTTACAAAAACATGGCATTTGGATTGCGGCAGGCGAAAATGCCCGAGCCTGAGATCGAAAAGCGTGTCCGCGCGGCAGCAGAAATATTGCAAATCACCGATTTTTTGGATCGTACGCCGCGTGCACTATCCGGCGGTCAGCGGCAGCGCGTCGCTATCGGGCGAGCGATTGTTCGCGAGCCGGAGGTGTTTTTGTTCGACGAGCCTCTCTCAAATTTGGATGCGGCTTTACGGGTACAAACTCGCCTTGAGATCGCTCGGTTGCATGAACGCTTGGGTACCACGATGATCTATGTGACCCATGATCAGGTCGAAGCCATGACGTTAGCAGACAAGATTGTTGTGTTGCGTGACGGTCGGGTTGAACAAGTCGGCTCACCAATAGAACTTTACGAGCGCCCTGCGAATTCTTTTGTCGCTCAATTCATTGGTAGTCCTAAGATGAACTTCTTTGGCGTCGCGGATATCGTGAGCGCTGAAAAAGCGGCTGAGATCGTTCAAGACCTTACCGATCCAGTAATAGGGATACGTCCAGAGCATTTGCGGAAAGCTAGCGAAAATACTGCGTCAATCCGCGCAAAGCTAGAACTTACCGAGCACTTGGGTGAACATGTGCTGGTGCACTTAATAACAGATCGCGGCACAGAATTTATCGCCAAGTCAGAAAAAATGCCTGATGTCGCACGCGGAGAGTATATGTATTTCAATGTTGATGTGTCCAACGTGCATTTGTTCGAAGGTGCATCCGGATCGCGCGTAGCGTAAAAAGCGAAAATGTAACTAGATTTTGCCGCGGCGGTTGGCTTTAGCTTATGTAGCTCTGGCACCCGCCAACTTCGCCGCAGAATTGGCCTTCAAGGCATCCAGTACCAGCTGCAGGTGCTGTTGTTTAAACTCGTTGATGTCAATGGGGTCAAGTTCACCAAAAATTTTGCCCCATAGAGCTGCGAAGGCGACGGGTGCAATAAAAAGGCGAACATCGTATTTTCGGCAACTTGGTGAAAGCTCATTTGCTTCAATGCCGCGCTCGATGAGGGCCTTCATGGCAAATTCGCCTTTAGCCATGATTTCATTTCGGTAAAACTTCACCAAAGTTGGCATGTTCTGCCCTTCAGATATCAACGTCTTAAAGATTGTTATTGCACGTTTGTCAGCCAAGCGCGCGTAAATCAGATCAAATACGTTTCGAAGAACAGTTTCGAAATTGCCGTCAAATATCGCGCTTAGCGCGCCTACATCTTGCACTGTGTTTTGAACCGCGCTTCTGATCGCGGCTTCAAAGATGGCCTCTTTTGTGTCAAAATATAGGTAAATCGTTGTGCGAGAAATACCCGCCCGTTGGGCAATGTTAGCCAACGACGTACCCGCAAACCCCTTTTCCTCAAACTCTACAAATGCTGCTTCAATGATCTCCTCAGGACGCGCATCCTTTCGTCGTTGACGTGTTTTTTTAGGTTGGTCTTTTGGCATACTTGCAGCTTACGTGTTAATGACATATATGTCAGTAAATGACTTGAAGGGCATTTCTTTATGGAAAATAGAGATAGCACGATTGAACTTCCATTGGAAAACGCCGGCATTGAAAAAGCGGCGAACGATAAACAGAAAAGCTCCGTTCTTTCTCGATTGAAATTCGTGCCGTTGTTTTTGCTGGTTTTTGTTTCTGGTGGCATTGTCGGCATGTATTTCCAACCGCCAACATTGCAGGCATTTTTCAACACAACTGGTCTTGAACCCGGCGGGGGAACGTCCACTCCGCTGGCCGTCGCTGTGCAAAAAGTCTCCGATAAAGAAGAAGTTGCCATTGTCTCAGAAGGCGACATTGTGGCGCTTGGCAAAATTGTCCCCCGCGGGGAAATCGTAACCGTGTCACCGCCCTTCGGAGCAGGGGACGCGAGAGTAAATGAACTCAAGGCGACCGTTGGCGATGAAGTATCAGCCGGGCAAGTTTTGGCGATACTGGATAGTTTACGATCATTTGAAGGAAATCTACTCACAGCTGAAGCAAATGTGGAAGTCGCAAAAGCAGCATTGAACCAAACAAAATTCTCAGTCGAGGTTGGTCGAAAAGAAGCGCAGGCGAGTTTAGAACGAGCCATCGCAACAGAACAATCGGCGAGCGACGCGCTGCGCCGTATCGAGGCGTTGGCGAAATCAGGTGTGGCGACAAAAGCGGAACTGGATGCCGCAACGACCCGCGCTGCTGAAGCGCAGC